>JAFGDU010000152.1 GCA_016931915.1 Actinomycetota bacterium | reverse complement strand
CAGCCTGGGCCTGAAGTCGGACGGCACCATTGTGGCCTGGGGGTGGAACGACTTCGGCCAGTGCGACGTCCCCGCCCCCAACTCCGGCTTCGTGGCGGTGGCGGCGGGGTTTAGGCACAGCCTGGGCCTGAAGTCGGACGGCACCATTGTGGCCTGGGGGTGGAACGACTTCGGCCAGCGCGACGTCCCCGCCCCCAACTCCGGCTTCGTGGCGGTGGCGGCCGGGAATGAACACAGCCTGGGCCTGAAGTCGGACGGCACCATTGTGGCCTGGGGGCGGAACTACGAGGGCCAATGCGACGTACCCGCCCCCAACTCCGGCTTCGTCGCGGTGGCCGGTGGGGGAGCCCACAGCCTCGCGATAAGGACCATCGACTACGGGAGGGCCTGGGGATCAGGCGACTACGGCGAGTGCGATATCCCTGCCCCAAACTCCAGCTTCATAGCGGTAGCTGCGGGATCATTTCACGGCCTGGGCCTCAAGGCCGGGGGTACTGTGAAGGCATGGGGATTAAACAACAACGGCCAGTGCGACGTCCCAGCCCCCAACGCCGGCTTCACGGCGGTTACGGCTGGGAGTGTTCACAGCCTGGGCCTCAAGGCCGATGGCAGGGTGGTGGCCTGGGGGTGGAACGGCGACGGCCAGTGCGACGTCCCCATGCCAAATTCAGGCTTCGTGGCGGTGGCGGGGGGGTCTGGGCACAGCCTGGGCCTGAAGTCGGACGGCACCATTGTGGCCTGGGGGGACAACTACTACGGCCAGTGCGACGTCCCCGCCCCCAACTCCGGCTTCGTGGCGGTGGCGGGGGGGTATGATCACAGCCTGGGCCTGAAGTCGGACGGCACCGTTGTGGCCTGGGGGGATAACACCTACGGCCAGTGCGATGCCCCCGCCCTCAACTTCGGCTTCACGGCAGTAGGTGGGGGAGGATTTCACAACCTGGGCCTGCGCTGCGACGGCACGGTGGCAGCCTGGGGGAGAAACAACGCCGGCCAGTGCGACGTCCCCGCCCCCAACTCCGGCTTCGTGGCGGTGGCTGCGGGAGCATGGATCAGCCTGGGCCTGGCGGATGGATTCGCCCCGCCCCTGCTTACCTCCGTCGATCCCGATCACACCGTCCAAGGCCAGACCTTGGACGATGTATCCATAAACGGCAGCGACTTCAGGGACGTCGCCATCACCATCCGGCTGGTAAGGGGAGTGGACAGTATAGAAGGAACCGACGTAACCTGGGTCTCCGGCAGCCAGGTCACCTGCGATCTCGCCATTCCCGCAGGTGCGGTGGCCGCCTCCGACTGGGACGTCTGCGTGAAGCATGAGGACGACGGGAAGGAAGGCGTTCTCGCGGATTCCTTCAGCGTGGCGACGCCCACCGTGTACGCCGCCGTATCCGGCGTAGGCGGACAGGTGGATCCGGCATCCCAGAGCGTGAGCTACGGCGGAACAGTGGTTATAGATATAACCCCCGACGCCGGCTACAAGATCGCCTCCATCACCGACAACGGGGCTCCGGCCGCCATCGCCGACCCCTACGTGATCACGGGCGTCACCGTGGACCACAACGTGGAGGTCGCCTTCGAGGCCGAGACCTTCAGCGTGGACGCGACCATCCTGGGAGGAAACGGCAACCTCAGTCCGCTTCACCAGACAGTCGGCTGGGACGGCACCGCCTCCATCGCCATCACCCCCGACCCCGGCTACCATATCGCCTCCCTCACCGACAACGGGGTATCCCTGTCCATGTTCACCAACCCTTACGTGATCGAGAACGTGCGGGAGGACCACGACGTGATAGTCACCTTCGCCCTGGACATCTTCACCGTCACCGCCTCGGCCCCGGGCGGAAACGGCACCGTGGTCCCGCTCGTGCAGTTCCAGGCGTTCCACAGCACCGCCTCCATCGCCATCACTCCCGACCCCGGCTACCATATAGAGTCCATCACCGATAATGGTGTGCCGGTTCCCATCGCCGATCCCTACTTGATCCAGCATGTCTACGAGGACCACGCCGTGGTGGTAACCTTCGCCCTGGATACCTTTGACGTGAACGCGGCGGTCTACGGCGGCCACGGCACCGTGGACCCGGCCACCCAGACGGTGGACTGGGACGGCACCGCCTCCATCGCCATCACTCCCGACCCCGGCTACCATATCGCGAGCATCACCGACAACTGGGTGCCCCAGCCCGTATCCGATCCCTACGTCATTGAAAACGTACAGTCAGACCACACTGTGATAGTAACCTTCACCGCAGGCACTTTCACAGTTGATGCCTCAGTATCGGGAGGCAACGGCTCCGTGGACCCCGCATCGCAGGCGGTTGATTATGGCGGAACCGCCTCCGTACATATCTACCCCGACTCCGGTTACCACATAGAGTCCATAACCGATAACGGGGTGCTCGTGCCCATATCCAGTCCCTATACTATAGATAACGTCCAAGCCGAGCACGACGTGGTGGTCGCCTTCGCCCAAGATGTCTCCACCTGGTACCTGGCCGAGGGCGCCACCGCGGGAGGCATGGAGACCTGGGTCCTGGTGGCCAACCCCAACCCGGACCCGGTGACCATAAACGTCTCTTTCCTGACCGATGACGGCTTCTTCGCCCCCACCGCCCTGCAGGGCTTCGAGCTGGGGGGCGAGTCCCGGGTCTCCTTCGACGCCGGGGCCTATATGGAGACCTACGACCTCTCTACTCTGGTCTCCTCCGCGCGAGGAGAGGTGGTGTGCGAGCGGGCCTGCTACGGCAACTCGAGGGCCTGGGCCCACGACTCCATCGGGGTCACCGCTCCCTCCGATACCTGGTACCTGGCCGAGGGCTGCACCGAGGGAGGTATGGAGACCTTCGTCCTCCTCCTCAACCCGGGAAGTTCGGAGGCGAGCGTGGATATCTCATTCCAGACGGATGCGGGCGAGGTAGCACCGCTGGACCTGCAGGGAGTGACCATCCCCGCCTTCACGCGCCGCACCCTCAGGCTCAATGACTACGTCACCGCCTGGGACGTCTCCACCATGGTGACGTCCTCGGGGGATGTCGTCTGTGAACGGGCCATGTACGGCAGCGGGCGCACCTGGGCTCACGACTCCATCGGGGCCACCGCCCCGGCCGATACCTGGTACCTGGCCGAGGGATGCACCGACGGCGGCATGGAGACCTGGATACTGGTGCAGAACCCCAACGCCGGCGAGGTCAGTGTGGACCTCACCTTCATGACCTCTACGGGACCGCAGGACGGTCCCCAGGACTTCGTCATACCCGCCGGTTCCCGCGTCAGCTTCAACGCCTGCTCCTGTGTCACCGACTACAACGTCTCCACCCTGGTCACCTCCGAGGGCGGAGGGATCATCTGCGAGCGGGCCATGTACGGAGGAATCCGCACCTGGGCCCACGACTCCATAGGGGTAACCGCTCCCGCCGATATCTGGTACCTGGCCGAGGGATGCACCGATGGGGGGATGGAGACATGGATCCTGGTGCAGAACCCCAACCCGAGCGAGGTCACAGTGGACCTGACCTTCATGACCTCTACGGGAGCGCAGGAAGGCCCGCAGGACTTCGTCGTACCGGCCGGTTCCCGTGTCAGCTTCAACGCCTGCTCCTGTGTCATCGACTACAACGTCTCCACCAAGGTGGAGGCCTCAGACAACGTCATCTGCGAGAAGGCCATGTACGGGGGAGGCCGCATCTGGGCTCATGACTCCGTCGGCTACGCGCCTTAGACTGTATCGTTTCTGAATCTGCTCCAGGCCCCGAGATTCCGGGGCCTGGTTTTCCATGGGAACCTCTCTACACGAAATGGTCTCTTAACAGCTCTCTTTAGCGGTAAATCATCCTCCCTATCCAAAAAGACCTAACCCTAATTGGACTTGGGTGACCCGCTCCAGCGCAGCAAGCCGGAGGAGAAATCCTCCGGCCTTTTCATTATCAAGACAAGAAAATAACAGAACCCTTCTTGCTTTGATGCAACAGACAGAACGGGTGGCATCGTTTTTAATCTCGCAAACCCATGCGTTATGATATGAACTGGATCGTGGGAAGCAAATAATGGCTGAAGGCGGTCGAAAAACAAGGGGGTATCATGGGATTTCCAGTGTGGGGTTTACATCATCGATTCTCAAACAACACCAGAGGATACGCGAGGGGAACAGAGGAACAGAGACACTGGAACGGGGGAAGAGAACGGCGGAGAGGCAGTTTGGATCGATTCGGGTTTAAAACCATTGTCTTCCTCAGCCTGTTCCTCCTGATCGCTTCCTGCCTTTTAATTACAACGCCGGCAGCGCAAGCTCAGCCCTTTACCTGGGTTCAGATGAACGAAGACGGCTTCGGCAATACAAACAGCTTCTCGGCCTTCTCGGCCGCTAGCTACCGCGGGAACTTCTACGTAGGAACTTGGAACAATGCTGACGGTTGTGGTGTATACTGCTACGACGGACCCGGTCCCGGCGACTGGACCCAGGTCAACGTGGATGGTTTCGGAGCGGTTTCCGGCAGGGGTGCCCACTCGATGGCGGTATTCAACGACAGGCTCTACGTGGGTGTCGCCAACAATACTCTGGGTTGCCAGGTGTGGGAGTACGACGAATCCGCGTGGAGCCAGGTCAACGCCAACGGGTTCGGCGACGCGAGCGTCGCCTGGGTCTCCTCCATGGCGGTCTTCGGGGGGCGGCTGTATGTAGGTACCTCCTGGACCGCCCAGGTCTGGGAGTACGACGGTTCCACGTGGAGCCAGGTCAATGTCGACGGGTTCGGTAATGTCAATAACCAAGCAATCCGGTCGATGGCCGTCTACGACGGCAGCTTATATGCCGGCGTTTACAACACCTCCAACGGCGCACAGGTGTGGCGTTTCGACGGGGGCACGAGCTGGACTCAGCTGGTCAGTGATGGTTTCGGTGGGAATTTTATAGATGCCCGCAGCATGATGGCCGCCGGGAACAGCCTTTTTGTGGGGACGGCGGGCTGGAGCACTAGCTGTCAGGTCTGGGAGTACGACGGCTCCGACTGGACGCGCAACGACCCCGGCGCATCCATGCAGTGGGATGCGGCGAGGTGCATGGAGGTCTATGCGGGAGACCTTTACGTCGGCACGGGCAACGATTCGGGAACCCCCGAAGGCAGCCAGGTATGGAGATATGACGGAACCACCTGGGAGCAGGTAAACGATAACGGCTTCGGAGACACGGCGAACGAAGCAGTCCACTGCCTGGCAAGCCATGATTCTTGCCTGTGGGCGGGAGTTGCGAACAGCGATGGACAGGGCGGAAGGGTCTTCCGGAACATCAACCCCCGCATCTCCTCTACCGACCCCGCCTTGGGTGCACCTGGCCAGACCAACCTCGACGTGACCATTACGGGCGCCGACACCAACTTCGTTGACGGGGTATCGGTTGCCACCTTCTCCGGTACGGGCATCACCGTCAATTCCACCTCGGTAAACAGTCTCACCGAGGCCGTGGCCAATATAGATATCGATGCGGGGGCCGCGCTGGGGGCCAGGGACGTCAACGTGGTGACCGGAACGGAGACCCCGTTGCCCCTGCTGGGGGGCTTCAGCGTAGGGTATCCACCGCCGAGTGTGACCGGTATCGATCCTTCGCTGGGATATAGAGGACAGACCCTGGATGACGTATCGGTTACAGGTTCCGATTTCCGCAACGTCTCCACCACCGTGGAGCTCAAGCGGGGTGGGGAGACCATTGCGGGAACGGATGTTACCTGGGTATCGGCCGGGCAGATCACGTGCGATCTCGTCATCCCCGCTGGGACCACCACGGGCTCGGACTGGGACGTCTTCGTACAACATAACGATGACTCCAAGTCCGGCACCCTGGATGATGCCTTCACCGTGGACCAGCTCACCGTTGACGCTTCAGTAAGCGGAGGAGGGGGTGCCGTGGACCCGTCGAGCCAGGAAGTGGACTGGGGCGGCACCGCCATCATCGACCTGGCTCCCGACCCCGGATACCACTTGGATACCATCACCGATAACGGCGCGCCCCAGGCCGTAGCCGACCCCTACGTGATCAGCAACGTGAGGGAGGACCACGACGTGGTGGTGACCTTCGCCCCCGATGTGATTCCCACTACCACCTGGTACCTGGCCGAGGGGGCCACCGCTGGGGGCATGGAAGCATGGGTGCTGGTACAGAACCCAAACCCCGACCCGGTACAGATAGACATGGCCTTCGACACCGGTGCGGGCGAGCTGATACCACCAGAGCTGCAGGGAGTGACCATTCCAGCCGAGTCCAGGGCCACCTTCAACCTGGGCTTGTATGCGACGACTTTTGATATCTCCACCCGGGTCACCTCCAGCGGCGGGGATGTGATATGCGAAAGGGCCATGTACGGGAATGACCGCCGGTGGGGAACGGATTCCATCGGCACCACGGCCGTTTCCGATACCTGGTACCTGGCGGAGGGATGCACGGACGGGGGAACAGAGACCTTTGTCCTGGTGCAGAACCCCGGTGACGAACCCGCCGAGGTATACGTGGATTTCATGACCGGTACGGAGACAGTGGAGGGTCCGCGCGATCTCGTCCCCGCCCATACACGCCGCACCTACAAGGCAAACGCCTGGGTAGAGGACTACGATGTATCCACCAGGGTCACCTCGAACCGTGGGATTGTATGCGAGCGGGCTATGTACTCGGGGGACGGGACCTGGGCCCACGACTCCATCGGGACCACCGCCCCGTCTGCTACCTGGTACCTGGCCGAGGGCTGCACCCAGGGTGGTATGGAGACCTTTATCCTTATCCAGAACCCTGGGGCTTCTCCGGTCATTATAGACGTCGATTTCATGACCTCTATCGGCCTCCTTTCCGGGCCGCAGGATTTCGTGCTCGCGGCCGGGTCCCGTGTCACTTTCAAGGCAAACGACTACGTCACCGACTTTAACGTCTCCACCATGGTGACCTCGCAGGGAGGGGGCATCATCTGCGAGCGGGCCATGTACTCGGGGGACGGGACCTGGGCCCACGACTCCATCGGGACCACCGCCCCGGCCGCTACCTGGTACCTGGCCGAGGGCTGCACCCAGGGTGGTATGGAGACCTTCGTCCTGGTGCAGAACCCCGGCGATGACCCTGTCAGCATAGACCTTTTCTTCATGACCTCTACCGGACCGGTTCCCGGCCCCCAGGGCTTCGTGCTCGACGCCGGAAAGCGCGTGACCTTCAAGGCAAATGATTACACCTCCGACTACAACGTCTCCACCATGGTCACCTCCGAGGGTGGAGGCGTCATCTGCGAGCGGGCCATGTACGGGACAGGTCGCACCTGGGCCCACGATTCCATCGGCCACGCGCCCTAGGCCTGGGGGTCAGGCCCGGAAACCGGCCTCGACTGCGAGGCATCGCCACCGAGAAAAGAGAAACAGGGGCCCCGGAAAACCGGGGCCCCTTCTCTTGCCTGTCTCTAAGGTTGCACGCTTCCAACCAGGCCCTGCTGCCTGCAAACCACCCTCATCCTCCAAGAATACCTACTTCTAATCAGACCCCCGTGACCCGCTCCATCAAAGCAAGCCGGAGGCTTCCACCTCCGGCCTTTTTCGATTGTTCTAGTTATATAATTGGAAAGTTGTGTCTGAAATATCGCTCAGTTGATGTCGATATGATCAGAGCATGTTTTCAGGTGTGATGAGAGTTATATGGAATGTCTGGGGCTGGCCCCGATCAGTTATGATTTGGAGATTTTTTTGACTGCCTCCAGGGACAGCATGGTGATCTCCGCAACCTTCTCCAGGTCCACTCCCTGGTCCAGCAAACGCCTGGCGACCAAAGGCAGGGGCTCCCCTACCTCCACGATATGGCCATCGGGATCGTAAAGCCGGAAGACCCTCTGCCCCCAGGGCTGTTCGGCAATGGGATGGACCAACTCCACGTCGGCGTCAGATATCTGGCTCCAAGCCTTCTCGATCTCCTCGGTCTCAAAATATAGCTCGAGGTTCCTCCTGCCCATGGTCCCCGGTCCCCCCAGGGGTTCCTCGAAGATGAGCTGGTGGGCGAAAGACGCCTCCCAGATCCCTAAGCCCCCCTCGAACCCGACAAAGCTTCCGAAATCGTCCTTTACCTTCTGCCCGAGCAAGTCCTAGTAAAAACGCCGCGAGGCCTCCACATCCTTGACGAACAGCACCGAGCCCTCGAACCTGATATCCATTCCCCTCTCCTTTCGAAAATCTCAGGTAGTGATCTATTGTCCATATTAAATCCTACACCCAAGAATATCTTTAGCCTTGATCGAGATTCGCACAAGTAAGTAACAGACTGCGCTACCGCTGCCATACCCATATCCAATACGACATCGTCGCTATTAAGTCCAGCGAGCTCAACGGTCATACGATTGGTTGGATTTTCACCATATTTCTCTGCGTTCGGCTGTCTCATCATCCATGACGTGGACTCCGGTGACCCGCTCCATTAAAGCAAGCCGGAGGCTGGCACCTCCGGTTTTGTTCGAGTGTGAGCTGCAGGCAATCCCCGGCGCCAACAAACAAGATAGGAGCCTGGTAATCCCCAGGGTGATGATGACCGGGGGAATGCCACGGGCATCCAGGCCTGATACAGAGGAGGAACCGCTAAAGCAGCCTCTGCAGTTTTTCACGTATGTCCTCTCCCAGGAGCGAGAGGTCGAAGTCCGCCTCGCCGTCGTAGAACAGGTCGTCGGCCGCTCCCCGGGGATCCAGGGCCTTGGATATCTTCCTCTGCCAGTGGTTGAAATCGCCCATGATCGGGCTCAACATCTTTCTCACGTGGGGGACGACGCTCATCAGGGGCTCCAGGCAGTGCTCCACCATGCTTAGCATGAGATCGGCATTGATGGAGGAAAGTTGCTCGCTCTGGCTCCTGTTCCTGGGGTCATACAGGAAGATCTCCTCACAGTGGCAGAGATTGTTGTCGTCGTAAGGCAGCAGGAACGGGTTGGCGATGATATCGTCCAGTATCGCCCCTCTGGAGATCCATTTACGCTTGATCTCCGCGGCGGATTCGGACCAGCCCAACTGGGCATCCATGGTATCGTCTCCGGCCAAAGCCGCCCCAAACACACCGCCCATCCTGAAGACGAGGGGGATGATGGAGGCCCTCAGGAAGTTCATGACCAGCAGGGAGCCGAGCGGCTCGCAGTCCCGCGACCTTATGCAATAGCCCCGGTTTTCCCCCAGGATCGCGTCCAGGGTCCTTTCCTTGAACTCCATCTCCCCCTCCGAGCTGGCCACCAGGGCCAGCATGAGGCAGTAATTCATCGACTCGAGGACCTTCCTCATGCCCCCGGCCGCGGCCATCTTCCCGAACAGGTGAGGAGTGAAACAGTAGAGAAGCCCTCCCGGGGAGACCCTTACATAGTTATAGCTGAGCTCGTTCTCGCACACGCGATACGCCGCCTCAGTGAAGCTGCCTCTGTCCGGGAAGAAGCAGATGCAGAGATCGATGTTTGCGGGCATCTCGGCACACGCGTCGCTCACCGTGCCCTCGCTCGCGACGCGCGCCGGGCCGGGCCAGTTGTAGAGCTTCAAGGCCACCTTGGTGAAGACGCCGAGGCCGCCCAGGGCCCCGTTGTTGCCCCTCATTATTCCCCGCAGCGAGGGACCGGGCCCGTCGCCCGAGAACCAGTCCAGTCCGGAACCCGGGGCTCCCAGCCTGAGCAACTCGCCGTCGGGAAGGACCCACTCCACCCCCAGGACGTTGCGCGAGCTGTGGCTCATGTACACCGAATCCCAACCCATGCCCTGCATGGAGGTAGCGCTGGCCAGGGGGGAGTAAGCGGGTCCAGCCCCGATGATGTGGGCGTTCAGGCCCACCTTCATGGCCTCGGCCTGGAGAAGGGCGCCGCAGATATAGGGCTCTACCACGGCGTACATGTTCTTTTCGTCTATCTCGAGGATACGGTCCATGCGGCGCAGGTCGATGCTGACTACGCCCTCGCCGGAGGGACCGGCCCAGGGGCCCCAGCCGGTGGAGAAGGCCTTGAACCTCAAGCCGTGCTGGTTGCAGGCGCGCACCACGGCCTGCACTTCCTCGGTGGAGGCGGGCAGGCATACGGCGACCGGTCGCGGGACCCATACCTCAGGGTCCTCGTTCATCAGGGTCTGCCAGACGTAGCCGTCCAGGACGGCGGGCTCCCGTGACACGTTCTCCGCTCCTACCGCCCTTTCCAGTCCTTTATAGGCTTCATCGCTTATCATCCATCTCACCTCCTGCGCACTGGCGGGCCCGATTGACCTGTCCCCCGGATGGGATAGTCGAAGATAGACCCGTGTCTGTGCGCATTAACGTACATCGAACCTGCCGACCACGAAGCGCGTGAGTTTATACCTCATGGAAGCGGGCACCAGCCGGGTCGCTGCAAACAGGCAGCGGTTCGCGAGACCGGGGACCACCACCACTTTTCCCCGTGCCAGGGCCGACAGTGACTCCTCGACGACCGCCTCCGGCTCCATCCACAGGAGAGAGGGGACGCCGGAGGCGTCAACGCCCATGACATCCGTGAACTCCGTGCGGGTGAAGCCGGGGCACAGGACCTGTACCCTCACCCCGCTGCCATCGATCTCCTGGTGAAGGGCCTCGACGAAGTTGACCAGAAAGGCCTTGCTGCCCCCGTAAACAGCGTTGTTGGCCCAGGGGATGAGGGCGGTCAGGGAGGCGAGGTTGATGATGCCCCCCCGCTTCGCGGCAAGCATGGCGGGAAGTGCCGCCCAGGTCAGGCGCAGGTTTGCGATGTCGTGCAGTAGCACCATGCCCAGCTGCCTCTCGATGCTTGTCTCAGAGAACCTGCCGTAGGCATTGAAACCCGCGTTGTTTATGAGCATGGTCAGGGAATCGGTTTCAGAGATGCGATTTTCGAGCCTTGAGATATCCTCGCTTGCGGTCAGATCGGATACTTCTATCTCTGCTGACACCCCGTACGCGCTTTTTATCTCATCCGCCAGGCTATTCAAAAGGCCCTCCCTGCGGGCCGCGAGGATGAGGTCATAGCCGTCCCGGGCCAACCTGCGTGCGAAAGCTGCGCCGATTCCACTTGAAGCTCCCGTGACCAATGCCCAGCCGGGTTTCGATTGAACACTGTCTGGCCGGTCACGATTGAAGGAACTGGATGACATATGCCGCTGCCCTTCCCCCTGTATGCCTGACGCTCGCCAAATGTGGGACTCGTTCTTAATAAAAACAGCCGGATCAATAATCGACCGGCCGGCCGGTTGATTATCCGAATATCAATTTATATAATCGGGAACAGGGTTGTCAACCCATTGCTTTAAGCCGTTGGAAATGCCTTTGTCTTCGAGGGGTCGGAGGTCATCGTATGGAAGCTACAGAAAACAGGGTCAACGTAAAGAGGGCTGAGAATATTACCCAAGCCGCATACCAGTCCATAGTGGAACATGGGTTCTGCGAAGCCACCACGCAGATGATAGCCAGGAGAGCCGGTGTATCCAAGAGCATGATCCATTACTATTTCGCGGACAAGAACTCGCTGGTCACGGAAGTGGCCAGGATGGTGATGGAGAGGCTGATGGAGACGATAAGGGAGGTCATGGACAGGTATCCGACCAGGGAGGAAAAGATAGACAAGGGCATTACGGACCTGTGGGAGGCCTTCACGAAGGAGCAGGGCATGTGGATCGTCGTATACGAAAACGCGATAAACGGCAGGAGGATCCCCGAGATACGCGCAAACCTGGTCGATTTCTACCGCGAGCTCTTAAGCCGGATAGCCGAGACCATTTTCCCACCCGAAGAGGTGGGGGAAGAGGTCTCGGCGAGGGATGCCGAGGCGATGGCGGCTATCTTCAGCGCCACCATCGACAGTTTATTATTTCACTATCTTATCGATCCCGAGGCCACCGATTTCGCCTATGCCCTGGAGATGCTCAAACGTCTCGCCAGAGCACTGCCGTTATAGTACTCGATAAAACGAGCTTCGAAAGCAGGTGTCTTCAGGACCTGTTTATGATCGGACGCTGCGGCCGACCTTGTTACTCCTCGCTCTCGAAGAGATACCTGTCGAACCATTCCTGCTCCTCGACCATCTTCCTCCTCTGGTGCGACAGCTTCTGCAGCACGTGCGGCTCACCGGGGAAGACGAAGAGCTCGACCGGCGCCTTGCCGTGCTTCTGGAGACCGCGGTAGGTCACCCAGACCTGCACGGGCGGCACGCTGGTGTCCTCGGCTGGACCGAACATCAGCACCGGCGTCTCCACCTTTTCCGCATCGTAGAAGGGCGCCAGCCCCGGGTCCTTGAACATGCCGGGCTGCGCCACCGGATCGTCACCGAAGTAATAGGAGACTATCCCGTCCCCGAAGGTACACTCTCCCCACAGTGATACCCACTCCGCTCCGCCGGCGCCGCACGAGGCGGCCTTGAAACGGTTGTCAGTGGCGATCAGGGCGTGGCTGAGGATGGACCCGTTCGACCATCCCAGTGTCCCCAGCCTGCCCTCGTCCACCATGCCCAGCTCGACCAGGCGGGATATACCGTTCTCTATATCCTCGAGGGGGTACTCATAGTATTTCCCGTCCTTGATAGAGTCGGCGAAGTCGAACCCGTAGCTGGAGCTGCCGTGGTAGTTGGGGTCGAGGACGAACGCGCCTTTGCGTGTCAGGAGCTGGTAGGGGTAGGCCCACCTCTCGTAGCTCGTACCCCATTTGTCCTCGATCACCCCGAAGGGGCCTCCGTGAATGGTCACCACCAGCGGATACTTTCTGCCCGGCTGGTAGCCGGCCGGGTAATAGAGCATCCCCTCCACCGTATCCCCGCGGGCCCCGGTCCAGGTAATGTTCTCGGACGCGGCAAACACCTTATCCTCGAACCCGGGGTTCAAAGCGGTGAACTGCCTGGGACCGACAAGACTGCCGTCATCGAGAGAGGCCACGTAGGCCTGGGGCGGCCGGCTGGCGGTGCTGTACATGTAACAGATCCTCTTCTCGCCCCGTGAGACGTCCCAGGAGGAGATGTTGCCCTGGTGTTCTCCCTCGAATATCTCGCGCTCCCAGCCGTCTCCCGACCTGGTATATGAGGCGAGCTTCGGGTTGCATCCGTCTGCCAGCATAGCGATGAATCCGTTTTCAGTGGCGTGCATGAAATTATAGTTTCGGATGCCCCGTTCCCAGCCCAGGTCAATTTTCTTCTCTTCTCCGGATGCGGCGTCCATCTCACGTACCTGGACGGTGTAGGCGAAAGCCGGGTTATCCGGACAGTCCGCCTCGAGCAGGTAGAAGGTGCTCGAGTCGGGCGACCAGGAGCCGACGGTGGGCTGCTTCACGTCCTCGAAGACCTGCTTCTCGCTCGAGGTCTCCAGGTCCAGCAGGCAGGTCTCGATGGGGATATTTCCGTAGTACTGGCAGTCCAGGCTTTCGCTCGCCGCCTCCGTCCTTATCAGCACCGCACGGCTCCCGTCGGGCGAGACGAAGAGGTCTGTTATGCGGTCGTCGTTCTGCGTGAGCCTCCGGTCGGTGCCCGCCTCGAGGTCCAGCTCGAACAGGCGTACCGGCTCCTGAGCGAACTCCGTGACGTGGATGGTGTCGTCGGCTGGGTTCTCCTCGTTCTCCCCGCCGTCTCCGGAGGTGTAAAGGATGATCGCTCCGTCCTTCCAGGCGTAATCCTGCACACCGTTGGCGGCTTGCGTCACCGCGGTGACGGAGCCTGTGGCCCTGTCCCACGACCACACCTGTCCTTTCTCCCCCGACGTCCCGTCTCCCGGCACCTCTGCATGGGAGATGAAGGCAAGGGTGCTGCTGTCCGGAGACCACTGCACGTCGCCCGGGGCATCGCCGCTCAACGAGACGACCAGTCGCGTGGAGAGGCTGTCCATTTCGGTCACGAAGAGATCTGCCACCGGGTCCTCGCTCCCGGCGACGTATCCGCCTCCGCTCCATGCGACCATGGATGCATCGGGCGAGATGCCCTTGATGACCGCACCCTGGGTGTAGAGCAAGTCGTCGATGGTCAACTCCTGGTTTTTCTGTACCGGAGGGGTCGCCTGCATCGCAGGGTCCTTCAGCCCCTCCTGTGCTGCGTTACCGCAGCCCGGCAGGACGCACGTGACCATCAAGGCAGCAAGGGCCAGGAGCACGAACGGGCATCGAGTACGGGACATGATGAATCGCCGCCTTTCGAATCAACTGTGACCAACGCTTGTAAGCGGGCAATGCAGGCCCGGAATTCTTATCGGCTGCGAAGACCGCAGGGTTGAAATGGAAACAGAAAAAATCCCCTCGATCAATAGGTCGTCCGCTTCTTCCGGGAAGACCTTTTTCTGATCGGGCACCGTTACCGCTGCAATAGAAAAGCCGGAGGTGGAAAGCCTCCGGCTTTTTTCTTCTTAAGCTAGAATCCCAGGATGCGCATGCCGTCGAGGAGCACCATCTGGTTCAAGATCGCCCACATGTTCGAGTTGTCCTGCGTGTTCAGGTAGTGATGGCCGTTGAGCTTGAAGGTGAACTTGTACTGGTGGCCTGCGATCATGTGGTAGGTGTTGGTCCCCGCCTTCGCGTCGTAGTCGAAGCTCTTCTTGCTGTCGTACTTGGTCAGTTCTTCCTGGCAGGTGACGGAGTCCCCGCTGAGCTTCGTATATACGCCGGTGCTCAGGTCAGTCACGCCCAGCTCGTACGATGCCGTGATGGTGTAATGCGACGGGAGGATGGTTATATCCCCCTGCACGAAACCGTGGGGGTCGTCGTAGTGCTTGCCGTTGATGTCAGTGAGGCAGACCTTGGGGACGAAGTTGTAGTGTGGGCAGATGTCCATGTCTGCGCCCGCGGTTATGGTCCGCTGCAGCCTGTTCTCCTGGTCGTAGGTGTAGGAGGTGTAGTGGTCACCGCCGGTGGCGTACAGCCACAATCCAAGCCCTCCCTTCGTGGCATCGATCACCGAGTGGTAGTGGTTGGGGTCGTCCATCTCCCGCAGAGAGCCGCTCTTCGAGGAAGAGCCCGGCCAGCGCGTGGAATCGAGTAGTATCGCCGGCCCGCCCCGGGTATTGGCGATGGGGTCGAATTCGCCGTAGGTCAGCGAGTAGGTCTCGGAGGGGTCGTTCGGGTTGGTGGCCGGGGATTCGGTCACCGTACCGGACGAAACGACATTACCTCCGGCGTCCAGGATGTCGTAAGTGCCCTTGGGCAGGTTGTCGAACCTGTACCTCACCATGCTCCACATGTTGTCGAGGGTGAGCGTGTTGTACGGGGCTGCTCCCGTCCAGCAGTCGTACGAGAGCAGGGTATGGGTCTGCGATAACCACGGCAGGGGTATGAGCTCGGTCACGCTCGCGTTGTAGGTAGTCGAACCGCCGTGCAACCTGGCCCTGAGGGCCGGCGGTGTTGAATTGGCGGGTACTATGTCGCGGCTGGCTATCATGCGGCCGCACAGGCCCAGGTTCAGGTTGGTCATCACTCCGTCTGCGTCCGTCGTGGGTACTCCTTCACCCAGCGCTATCTGGGCGAGCTCGTCGGCCCTTGCGAACACCTGCTTCGCGTCCGCGGGAAAGTTGAAGATGCCCTTCTGGCTGCGGCCGAGCCCGCTCACGTCCACCTGGCTCATCACGAGCTGCTCGGTGCATGCCAGGAACATCTCGGTTTCCTGCTGCACGTACCGTTCGTAATACTTGCTCCGGTAGTCGTCGCTCGAGCCGTAGGTGACCGGGTCGTAGTCGCGGGCAAAACAGACACATTCGGTCGCCATGAGCTGGTAGAGCCAGGAATTCCAGAAGAGCGTCTCGAGGTTGTCCTCGTACGCGGAGAGCAGGCTCGTCCCCTGCACGGTCTGAGAGCAGTTGATGGTCAGCCTGGTCCTGGGCGCTATCTCGACCTGCTGCACCTGGGACCTGCCGTCCCCCTTCAGGTAGGTTATACGCACGTCTGCCTCGCGGTCAGCGGGGTTCACGATGCACAGGTAGGTGGCGAAACCGGGCCTCCTGGTCCCCTCGGCGAAATAGAACTTGCCCGCCGGCCCCGCCAGGCCGGACTCGACGTGGCCGTCTGCCCAGTTGCCCCCGT
>JAFGDU010000151.1 GCA_016931915.1 Actinomycetota bacterium | reverse complement strand
TGGTAGCGCATGTGGGATTTGAACCCACGATCTCCGCCTTGAGAGGGCGGCGTCCTAGGCCAACTAGACTAATGCGCCACGCATTCGATATTTAATTCTGGCTGGGGGAGAAGGATTCGAACCCTCACAACGAGATCCAGAGTCTCGCGTCCTACCGTTAGACGATCCCCCAGGGAATGTCCTTGGCTATGATAGCATAAGGTTTTTCCCAGCTCAATGAGGCGGAAACACCCTTGATGACGAACTTGCCAGGCCCCGTTGCCAGATTGTAAAAAGCCAGGTCTTGCTACTGTATTTTGACCAGGGTGCGGCCCTTGGACTGCTTGTTCAGCAGCAGCTGGATCCTCTCCTCCACCCCGTCCAGGGTGACCTCGGTCAGCATATCCTCCAGGTTATCCAGCTTCCACTCGCCGGAGAGTTTCTCCCACACCTGCAGTCGGGGCTCCATGGGACATTCCACCGAGTCCACGCCCAGGAGGCTTACACCGCGCAGGATGAAGGGGTAGACGTTTATGTCCAGCTCGTGTCCCGCGGCGTTGCCGCAGGTAGTAACAACACCGCCGTATGCTATGGACTTGATCACCGTGGCAAGCACGTTGCCTCCCACGGTATCGACGGCGTTGGGCCATATCCCCTTGAACATCAGCTTGCCCGAGGTGTCGTTTACCTCCTCCGCCGGTATGACCCGCGAGGCCCCGAGATCCTTCAGCGTCTTCTCGTACTCGGAGAACTCCGCCTCGTCCATGAGCCCGGCCGCGGCCACCACGTTGTACCCGATCTTGGCCAGGATGCGCATGGCGATGCTTCCCACGCCTCCGCTGGCGCCGGTGACCAGCACCTCTCCGTCCTCCGGCTTCACTCCCGCACCGAGCAGCTTGGTCACCGAAAGCGCTGCTGTGAACCCCGCCGTCCCGTAGATCATGGATTCCTTCAGCGTCAGTCCCTGCGGCAGCTTCACCACCCAGCCGGCGGGAACGCGGACGTACTCGGCCAGCCCACCGGAGGTGTTCATGCCCAGGTCGTAGCCGGTCACCAGCACCTCGTCTCCAGGTGAGAACTTGCCGCTCGCGTCCTCCTCCACCGTTCCCGCAGCGTCGATGCCGGGCGTATGGGGAAAGTTCCTGGTCACACCGCGGTTTCCGCTTGCGGAGAGCGCGTCCTTGTAGTTCACCGAAGTGTAGAGGACCTTGATGACCACATCACCCTCGGGAAGGTCCTCGATGTTCTTAGTCTCGATCGCGCGCGTGAAGGTCTTGTCCTCTCCCTCGCGCGCCACCAGTGCTTTAAATGCCTTGTTCTCCATGTCACCCCTCCATATCGCATAGCGTGATTACCACCGTCCATTATCTACGACCGTAAATAGTGCGTAAAGGCACGCACGGCGTCTGGCTCATATCTCCATCAGCTTGTTGATGGTGGGAACGCGCACCTGCACCTGCAGACCGCGCTTGCGCAGCTCCTCCTCGAAGGGGGCCAGGTCCACGTAGCGGCTCAGCGGCGGGTAGAAATCGTCGTAGTGTTGCGGGATGACCACCGCCGGCTTGATCCTTGCTACCAGGTCCGCAGCCACGGAACAGATGTCCGTCCTCCCCTGCACCGGGACCATGAACACGTCCACCTCCCGGTCGAGGTCCCAGGGAAGGCTGGCGCTTCCCATGTCGAAGAGCCTCTTACCCTCCACCTCTATATACCAGCCCAGCACCTGACCGCAGGGATAATGGGTGGTCCCCAGCCGCGCCAGGTCGGCAAGGTGCGGCAGGCACTTCCAGGCCGTGGAGAGCACCAGGTGGGCGTCGAAGGTAACGTGCCGGGCGGGGACTGCGGTAAGGCGGAACGGCCCTACCTCGGCGCTCTCCCCTCCCCAGCAAGGCCGCAGCCTGTTCCAGGGCACCCCCTTCGCCGCCAGGGACTGGCATGCCAGGGGCGAGGCGTACACCACCGCGCCCGAGAGCTGGACGACGGCCGGCACGTCGAAGCTGTGGTCGAAATGGCCGTGGGTAAGGAGTACCGCCTGCGCGTGGGGAAAGTCCTGGGGCTTCAGCCTCTGCTCGGGTTTGGCCTTGGGGTTCCTGGTGAAATAAGGATCGATGAGTATGGTAGTGGTGCCGCTTCCCAGCTCGAAACCGGCCGTTCCCAACCAGCGCAGTTGCATCTCCTCTCCTTCCCAGGGTCAGCCCTCCATTTTCAACGTTGGGGGTCAGGCCTCAACGCAGAGGGGTCATATCCTGGACCAAAATCAATCCAAATCAACAGCCGAAAAACTAGCTCCCGGCCTCCAGGGCGCGGGCGATGCGCTGCATGCACTTCTCCCGCCCCAGAATCTCCATGGATTCGAAGAGGGGCGGGCTCACCTTGCTGCCGGCGACGGCCACGCGTATGGGCTGGAAAGCCTTGCGCGGCTTCGTTCCCAGCTCTTCGGCCATGGCACGGAGCGTTCCCTCAATGGCAGCCGCGTCGAAGGTCTCCAGTTCCAGCAGGCGTTTTCCCGTTTCCTTGAGGATTTTCACGTTATCGTCGCCCTGCAGCAGCTCGCGTGCTTCCTCCGCTATGCCTACCTCCCCGAAGAGAAACCCCAGCAGCGGGACCGCGTCCGCCAGCACCTTTATACGCTCGCGAATGAGCGGCGCGGCGCGCAGCAGCTTGTCGCGCGCGACTGCGTCCTCCGCGTCCATGAGCCCCTCAGCGACCAGGAAAGGCGCCACCTCAAGCGCCAGCTCATCCTCGCCCAGGGCCATGATATATTGCGCGTTCATCCACAAGAGCTTGTCCGAGTCCCATACGGCGGGCTTGGAGCTCACCCTCTCGAGGCTGAAATTGGCGATGAGGGTCTCGCGGTCGATGAGGGTGGTCGAGTCATCCAGCGACCACCCCAGCAGGGCCAGGAAGTTGATCATGGCCTCGGGGAGGAATCCCATGTCGCGGAAGCGGCCCACCGCCACGTCCCCATGGCGCTTGGAGAGGGGCTTGCCGTCCTGGCCTACGATCATGGGCAGATGGGCGAAGGCGGGCTCTTCGGCTCCCAGGGCACGATATAACAAGATCTGTTTGGGGGTATTGGGAAGGTGATCGTCTCCGCGCACCACGTGGCTCACCTGCATGTCCAGGTCGTCGACGACCACGGCAAGGTTGTAGGTGGGGCTGCCGTCGCTGCGCAGTAGCACGAAGTCCTCGATCTCGGCGTTGCCGAAGGTGACTTCCCCCCGGATGAGGTCACTCACCACCGTCTCCCCCTCCGGCACCATGAATCGCAGGGCGAAAGGTTTGCCCTCCCGCTCCATGTTCTTCGCCTCGTCTGCCGGGATGCCGCGGCAGCGCTTGTCGTACATGGGGCTGCGCCCCTCGTCCGCTGCACGCTCGCGCCGCTCCGCAAGCTCCTCGGGGAGGCAGAAGCAGCGGTATGCTTTGCCCTCCTCGAGCAGGCGGCGCGCCGCGCTGAGATAGAGGGGGGCACGGCCGGTCTGGCGATAGGGCCAGTGATCCCCTCCCACCTCCGGTCCCTCGTCCCAGTCCAGGCCCAGCCAGCGCATGTCCTCGATGATGGCCTCGATGGCATCCTCGGTGGAGCGCGATATATCCGTGTCCTCAATGCGCAGGATAAAAGAGCCCCCGGAGCGGCGTGCCAGAAGCCAGTTATAGAGCGCTGTGCGCGCTCCCCCCACGTGCAGATAACCGGTGGGGCTGGGAGCGAAACGGAGCTTCAAATTATATCTCCTTTGACCTGCGAACATCCACATGCAGCGAGAATAATGATATCACAGGCCCAAGAGGAGCATATCCCATTTCAGACTTTTAATATCACAGGCTCCGGGGGAGCATGCCCATTTCTTGACTTGAGTTAAGCAAAACGCTGGAAGTATGATGAGATATCGGCAATGGTGCATGTATAAAGATTATACTTAGTTGGGGAGGGGTTTTCTATGGCCAAGACTTACCAGGATTTCCCAGGTGTAGAATGGGTGGAGAGCCCGGGCGACCATATTAAGATCGACACGGAGAAGTGTGACGGCTGCGCCAACTGCGTCCGGGTCTGCCTGGCGAAATGCTTCAAGATCTCGGGAAAGAAGGCGGTGGTCGACAACCTCGACATGTGCATGGAATGCGGCGCCTGCTGGTATGTATGCGCACCCGACGCCATCATCTTCTCCTGGCCCCCGGGTGGCACGGGCTTTCGGACCCAGTGGGGGTGAGAGAGATGGGCGAGGAATACGATGTCATCGTCGTCGGTTCGGGCTTCGGAGGCCCCGTCGCAGCCCACAAGTGCGCCTCGGAAGGGCTGGATACGCTCATCCTGGAGAAATCGATCACGCCGGGAGATAAAGTGGTATCCGGTCTGGTCATCCCCTTCTACGGCTTCCTCTTCGCGCCTCCCTTCATCCGGGACGGCAACCCCCCACTACAGAGGCCCATCCGCAGGGTTTACAATCGTTTTATTAAGAACGGGGAGATCTACGCCACCGACAGTTCCCTCTTTCTGCCCCCTCCCCTGGCCCTCACCTACAGCGCCTACTGCGTGCCCATGTGCATCTGGCTGGCGGACAGGGCGGTGGAAGCGGGAGCCGAGCTGCGCACCGCTACCACGGCGGTGGACCTCATCATGGAGAATGGCATGGTGAAGGGGGTCATCACCGACAAGGGCGACGAGATCAGGGCCAAGGTGCTGATCGACGCCGCGGGAACCCAGGACGGGCTGGCCTTGAAGGCTGGTTTGCGCCGCAAACTGCCGCCCGAGGCCATCGAGCTCTATATGTGCTGGGACTTCGGCATGACCAAGGAGGACGTCGACAGCACCTTCGGCAACAGCGTGGAGTTCTTCTGCGCCATGCCAGACGAGAAGATATCCGCTCCTTTGGGATTCGGATCCACCCTTTACATCTTCACCTACCGGGAGAGCATCCATCCCGGCCTGGGGCAGTTCCTGGTCACCGAGGGACAGATCCCCCACGTGGCCAAGCTGCTCGAGGAATACTACGAGAACTTCATCACCAACGTCAGCCGCTGGAGAAACGACATCGCACCCAAGCTGACGCTCAGGGCCAAGATGTTCGACGTCTGCCCCATCTATGCGGGTCTCGACCGCAAGGTACGCGAGATGCCCATCCACGGCGACGGGATGATGATCATCGGGGACGCGGCAGCCATGGAGAGCTCGGCCTTCGGAGACGGGGTCCCCAACGCCTGGTTCTCGGGGGCCATCGCCGGCGACGTAGCCGTTGAGGCCGTAAGGGCCGGGGATTCCTCGGCATCGTTCCTGCGCAGGTACGACGAGCGCGTCAAGAGCCACGGGATAATCTCCAAGAGCCTCTCCGACACCCGTCGCTACGACATGCGCTGGGCGCTGCCCGGCAACGACGAGCGGGAGATGAGGAGGAGGGCGCACGAGCTCTTCGGGCTCGGCGTATGGCGATTCCGCCACATAACCGGCCAGGTGCTGAACGAGATGAAAACCACGCTCGCCCGCGACGTAACCGTTACCGGCAAGTGGATGAAGATGTTCAGCCGCTTCAACCGCAACTGCGAGACGGGCTATTCCGACCCGCTCTCGACCTACGGACCGGCGCCCCAGGACTGATCCTGGCAGCTGCTCCTGCGCGAGGGCCTGGTGGACGAGGTCAGCCTGTTGCTCAGCCCCTGCCTTGTAGGTGGGGAGGAGCTCCGCTCCATGTTCATCGCCCCCGAGCTCACGTCAGCGGAGGGCGTGATAGAACTCCGCCTCGAGCGTGTGGAGACGCTGGAGGGTGGTGTGGCTCCTCTACGAGGTGGTGAAACAAGGTCTTTTGGCTCAGGGCATTAAATCCGGTTGCGGTCCGGGCAATTGGGTGAGCGGCGGGTAGAAGGTCCCATCCTCGTCCCCTGAATCTCCCCATAATCCCGCTTCTCCCCGCTCCTCCTTCGCTCCACTCAAAGCCAGGAAGGTGATGGTCCACAGGGACGACCGGTAACACTGCACGCCGGTCTGCATGACGATCAGGCATCCCGCCAGCAGTATCCAAGCTAGGATATGGATAAGCCACCGCACGGGGGCGAAGCCTATGGGATCGGCGATCTGGCCGGCGACCCAGGGCAGCAGGGCAGAGAGAGGCCAGGCAACGATCACGAAGATGATGTCGGCCACCAGGACCTGCAGCCATACCGCCAGGCACCTGCCGGCGTTCTCGCGCAGGAGCTTCCATCCGCTACTCCAGGACGCGGGTATGTCCTCGCTCCTCAGTAGGGAACTGCGGGCGGCCAGCGTCGCCGTCACACCGGCGAGGAAATACCCGGCTGCGAGGAGCATAAACCACAGGAACATGGCAGCCGTATACAAGAACACGTGGTTCAGGTCGGGGTCCCACCTGTCCCAGACGATGATGATCAGCGAAGGCAGGTATATGAGGGCGATGCGCAGCGCGTCCCAGGGCAGCAGGGTAACGGCGAAGGGCACGTAGCGATGACGCGAGGCGGAGAACGCCCGGCCGAGGGGGGGCACCCGTCCCTCGCTCTCGTCCGCCACCTGGCGCACCAGCACCATCTCCCCCAGGTAGCCCACGGCCCTCAAGACCACGAAGGCCGCCAGGGAGGCGAGGATGAAAGCGACGAAGGCACCCGCATCACCCATCCAATCCCCTACCGCCCTCTCCCACCTCTCGCCCAGGGATTCCGGCCCCCAGCCGAAGACGATCCACCATGCCTCGGATAAGGCCAGGGCGGTCAGCAGCCCCGCGACCCAAAGCCGCTTCTCCTCCAGGGCCAGCCTGATGGCGCGCTTATAATCCTGTTCCATGTTCTCCCCAATGCTGCGATACCGTATAGCGCTTTATATATCGGAAAGCAAATCCAGTTTCTGCATTTTAGACCTAGGGGCGTAAGTGCAATGCGGTGCTTAGGGTGCGACTATTGTGTTCCTCAGGGTGCCTAAGCCCTCGATGATCACCTCGACGGCGTCGCCGGGGTGCATCTCTCCTACCCCGGAGGGGGTGCCGGTCATGATCACGTCGCCGGGATAGAAGGTCATGATGCGGGAGACGAAGCTCAGCAGTTCAGCCGGCCCGAAGGCCATGTTGGCGGTGTTGGATGACTGGCGCACCTCGCCGTTGAGCTTGAGCTCGATGGACAGGACGCCCGGGTCGATCTCCGTCTCGATGAAGGGCCCCAGGGGGCAGAAGGTGTCGAAGCTCTTGGCGCGCGTCCACTGGCCGTCCTTGACCTGCAGGTCGCGGGCGGTGACGTCGTTGCCGCAGGTGTAGCCGAGGACGCAGGAGGGGGCTTCTTCCGGCCTTATGTTACGGCATTCCGCTCCGCACACCAGCACCAGCTCCGCCTCGTAATCGACGCGCTCGCTCATGGGCGGGTATACTATCTCCCCGCCGTGCGCCAGCAGGGCGGAGGGTGGTTTCATGAACAGGACCGGCTCGGCCGGGAGATCCAGGTCGAACTCCTCGGCATGATCGTGGTAGTTGAGACCGACGGCGACTATCTTCTGCGGGAAGACCGGCGGCAGCAGCTCCACTTCATCCAGCCTGCAGGTGCGCCCCCGTCTCTCGATGCCGCTGAAGGGCGTACGCTCCAGCTCGTGCAGAACATCGCCCTCGACTATACCGAAATGTATATGACCATCGTGCAGGTATCTCGCCAGTTTCATTAACGCTCCGGTTGGGCTTTCTTGTGCAGGAGGCCGTATTCGATGGAATCCACCAGGGCCTGCCAGGAGGCCTCGATGATGTTCTCCGAGAGGCCTATAGTCCCCCATGTCTTCTCACCGTCGCCGCTCTCTATGAGTACCCGGGTCACGGCTGCCGTGGCCTTCTCGGGATTGAGGATGAGTACCTTGTAGTCCTCGAGGTCGATGTCATCCAGCTCGGGGTAGGCCCTGCCGATGGCCAGGCGCAGGGCGGAATCCAGGGCGTTCACCGGGCCATTGCCCTCGCCGGTAGCTATGATCCTTTTCCCCTTCACGTGGACCTTGATGGTCGCCTCGGTGACCACCTTGCCGTCCTCCCTCTTCTCCATGATCACCCGGAAGCTCTCCAGGCGGAAGAATACCTCTGCCATGCCCAGGTGGCGACGCATGAGCAGCTCGAAGGAACCGTCAGCCGCCTCGAAATGATAGCCCTGGTGCTCCATCTCCTTGATCATGTCCAGGATCTCCTGCACCTTCTCCGGGCTCTGGGTGAGATCACGCCCCAGCTCCTTGCCCTTGATGATGATGGTGCTCTTGCCTGAGAGTTCCGAGACCTCGATATGCTGCATGTTCCCTACCAGCTCCGGCTTTATGTGTTCGTAGGTCTCGGGCTCGCGCGTCACCGCGCTGACGTGCATCCCGCCCTTATGGGCGAAGGCCTTCTGGCCCACGTAGGGCTGGTGGGAATCGGGCTTGATATTCACGATCTCGCTCACGAAATGGGAGAGCTCGGTGAGGGTCCCCAGGCTGTCCTCGGAAACCACCACAAGCCCCATCTTCAACGCCATGGCGGGGATGATGGAGCACAGGTTGGCGTTGCCGCACCTCTCCCCGTAGCCGTTGATGGTACCCTGCACCATGACCGCGCCCTCCTCCACCGCCACCAAGCTCACGGCAACGGCGCAGTCGCTGTCGTTGTGGGCGTGGATACCAAGGGGCACGCCAATTTCGTCCCTTACCGCTTGCACGATGTCGCGCACCTCCCAGGGCAGGGTACCGCCGTTGGTGTCGCAGAGGCACACCCAGTCCGCCCCGGCTTCCACCGCGGCCTTTACGGTCTGCATGGCGTATACGGGATTGCTCTTGTAGGCGTCGAAGAAGTGCTCGGCGTCGTAGATGACCTCGCGTTCTTGGCGCTTGAGGTAATCCACCGTATCCGCGATCATGTACAGGTTCTCGTCCAGCTGGGTACGCAGGGCGGTGCGCACGTGCAGCTCCCAGGTCTTGCCCACGATACACATCGCCGCGGCCTCGACCTGGAGCAGCTCCTCCAGCCCGCGGTCCTTGTCCGTCCCGATCATCGCCTTGCGCGTCGAGCCGAAAGCCACCGGTACAGCGTTTCTCAGCTCCACCTCCGGAAGGCGCCGGAAAAACTCCGCGTCCTTGGGGTTGGAGGCGGGATATCCGCATTCGACGTAGTGGAATCCGAACTCGTCCAGACGCCGCAGTATCTTCAGCTTGTCCTCGACGGACAGGGATACGCCCTCCATCTGCGCGCCGTCGCGCAGGGTAGTGTCGTACAGCTTGATAACGCCACTCACCGGCATATCCTCCAGCGGTTTTTGCTCTTGCGAGAGGGATTTGCGGCCATCAGTCCACGTATTCCAGCCAATGCTCGTATGCCTGGTCCTGCCCCTTGACTATCTCGAAGAACTTCTCCTGTAAGCGCCGGGTTATCGGACCAGGCTCGCCGATGACCCTGTCGTCTATAGTGCGTATGGGCACCACCTCGGCGGCGGTCCCGGTAAAGAACGCCTCGTCCGCGGTGTAGAGGTCGGTGCGTATGAGGTCCTTTTCGCGGCACGGTATCTCGAAATCCTCGGCGATACGCATGACAGAGTCCCGCGTGATACCCTCCAGCGCGCCCGAGGAAGTGGGCGGGGTGGCCAGTACCCCCTTGCGCACCACGAAGATGTTCTCCCCTGCCCCGTCGGCAACGTGGCCGTGCATGTTCAGGAGCACCGCCTCGTCGTAACCGGCCTCGATGACCTCCATCTTGGCCAGGATGGAGTTGAGATACTGCCCCGTGGCCTTGGCAGCGGTGGGGATGGAGTTGGACTCGTTGCGGCGGAAGGAGGATACCTTGGCCTTCACGCCGTGCTCGATGCCCTCCTCGCCCAGGTAAGCACCCCACGGCCATACCGCGATGGCCACGTTCACCGGGGCCGCCAAAGGATGCAGGCCCATCTCGCCGTAACCCCGGAAGGCGATGGGGCGGATATAACAGCTCTTGAGGCCGTTGGCGCGGATGACCATCTTGGTGGCCTCGATAAGCTCCTCCAGGTTATAGGGCAACGGCATGTGGTAGATAAGCCCGGAGCGTTCCAGCCTCTCCAAGTGATCCGTGAGGCGGAACACCGCCGCTCCCCGCGGTGTCTCGTAGGCGCGTATACCCTCGAAAACCCCGGATCCGTAATGCAGGGAATGCGACAGCAGGTGGATGGTGGCATCTTTCCAATCCACCAACTCTCCATCCATCCAGATCTTCTCTACTTCCGGGATCGGCATCTGTTCTCCTTCCGCTCTATTCCAGGAAGCACGGCACCGCGAGCCGCCGCCTCCTACGTATCTTCTTTGATGTATTTTACGACAAGATCTCCCACCTCTGAAGTGGACTTGCCCATCTTGCCCGCCGAGAGCGAATCCAGGTCCTCGGAGCAGACGCGCATGACCGCCCTCTCGATCCTGTCCGCGGCGTCCCTCTCCTCGAGGTGATCCAGCATCATCTGCACGGCGCAGATGGCCGCCAGCGGGTTGATGACGTTTTTGCCCGTGTATTTCGGCGCCGAGCCCCCGATGGGCTCGAACATGGACGTGCCCTCGGGGTTGATGTTGCCTCCGGCGGCGATGCCCATGCCGCCCTGGATCATGGCCCCCAGGTCGGTGATGATGTCACCGAACATGTTGTCCGTTACCACCACGTCGAACGATTCGGGGTTCTTCACGAACCACATGCAGATGGCATCCACGTGGGCGTAGTCGGTGCTGATATCCGGGTATTCGGGAGCCAGTTCCTCGAAGGCACGCTCCCAGAGATCCCACGCATAGGTGAGCACGTTGGTCTTGCCGCACAGGGTGAGCTTGCGTTCCCTGTCGCGGCGGCGGCAGTACTCGTAGGCGAAGCGCAGGCAGCGTTCCACCCCCTTGCGCGTGTTCACGCTCTCCTGCACCGCGACCTCCTCGGAAGTGCCCTTGCGCAGGAATCCGCCCGTGCCCACGTAGAGTCCCTCCGTGTTCTCGCGCACCACCACGAAATCGATGTCCTCGGGGCCCTTGTCCTTCAAGGGGCAGTCCACGCCAGGATAGAGCTTGACCGGGCGCAGGTTGATGTACTGGTCGAGGGCGAAGCGGATGCGCAGCAGGATACCCTGCTCCAGGATGCCCGGCCTCACGTCGGGGTGGCCGATGGCGCCGAGGAAGATGGCGTCGAAGGCGCGCAGCTCCTCGATCTCTTCGTCGCTGAGCACCACGCCCGTCTCCAGGTAGCGGTCGCCGCCATGGCTGAAGAAGGTGGCAGCGTAGTCGAATCCAGCGACACCGGCTATGGCTTCCAGGACCTTGACCCCTTCCCGGGCTACCTCGGGCCCCGTGCCGTCGCCGGGGATCACCGCTATCTCGTACATGCTCTCACCTCGCGTCCCTTTCCATCTATGGCCTGCCTTACTCCTTTGAGCGCAGGCGGCTCTGCACGTATTGTACCAGTCCGCCCCGGGAGATGATCTCCCGCATGAACTCCGGGAAGGGCTGGGCCTGATATACATTGCCGGACGTGAGATTCTCAACCGTGCCCCTCTCCAGGTCCACCCGCAGGCGGTCTCCCCTCCCGGTATCCGCAACGGCCTGCGGGCATTCCAGTATGGGCAATCCGACGTTGATGGCGTTGCGGTAGAAGATCCTCGCGAAGGAAGAGGCGATAACGCAGGCTACACCGCATCCCTTGAGGGCCAGGGGGGCATGCTCCCGCGAGGAGCCGGAACCGAAGTTCTCCTCCGCCACGATGAAATCCCCCTCGCGCACGCGACCCGCGAACTTGGGATCCAGGTCCTCCATGCAGTGAGCGCCGAGCTCGGCGGGGTCGGTCAGGGCCAGGTAGCGTGCGGGGATGATCACGTCGGTATCTATGTCGCGCCCGTAGCGCCAGGCCTTTCCCTCCATGACCATTGAACTCATAACCCCATCACCTCCCTGGGGTCGGTCAACCTGCCGGTCACGGCGGAAGCCGCCGCCACCGCGGGCCCGGCCAGGTAGACCTCTCCTTCCTTGTGGCCCATGCGGCCCACGAAGTTGCGGTTGGTGGTGGATACGGCCCTCTCACCGGCGGCGATGACCCCCATGTGCCCTCCCAGGCAAGGCCCGCAGGTGGGGGTGCTGACCACCGCCCCCGCCTGGATCAGGGTCTCCATCCAGCCGCGGCGGATCATCTCCAGCTTTATCCTGGGCGTTCCCGGGAAGACGATAACCCGCACGTGGGGATGTATCTCCCTGTCCTTAAGAATACTGGCGGCTATCTCGATGTCCTCCAGCCACCCGTTGGTGCAGGAGCCGATGACCACCTGGTCGATTTCTATTTCGCCCGCCTGCGAGATGGGTCGCACGTTCGAGGGCAGGTGCGGAAACGCAACCTGGGGTTCGAGGGAGCTGACGTCGAAACTCACTTCCTCCACGTATGCCGCGTCGGCATCGCTCTCAAAAACTTGGTACTCGCGCCGCGCTCTCCTCTCCAGCCAGGCGCGTGTCTTGCCATCCACGGCGAAGATACCGTTCTTGGCCCCCGCCTCCACCGCCATGTTGGCCATGGTGAACCTCCCCTCCACGGAGAGCGCCTCTATGGCCGGGCCGGTGAACTCCACGGCGCGGTAGCGGGCCCCGTCCACCCCGATTCTCCCGATGGTATGCAGGATGAGGTCTTTCCCCCCCACCCAGGGTGAGAGCTCGCCTTTGTATACCAGGCGCATGCTCTCGGGTACGCGCAGCCACACCTCGCCCAGGGCCATGGCCATGGCCGCATCGGTTGATCCCATGCCGGTGGCGAAAGCCCCCAGGGCGCCGTAGGTGCAGGTATGCGAATCCGCCCCCACAATGAGCTCGCCTGGCAGCACCAGCCCTTGCTCCGGAAGGAGCACGTGCTCTATGCCTACCCTGCCCACCTCGAAATAATGCTCCAACTCCTGCTCGCGCGCGAAATCCCTCATCATGGCGCAGTTCTCGGCGGCGAGGATATCCCGCGCGGGAGCGAAATGGTCCGGCACGAGCACCACCTTGGCGGGGTCGAACACCCCCTTAGCTCCCATGGCGCGAAACGCCCCGATGGCGAGGGGAGCGGTGATATCGTTGGCGAGGACGAGGTCTACGCGCGCGTTGATCAGTTCTCCCGGCTTTACTTCATCGCGGCCCGAATGCCACGCAAGTATCTTCTCGGTAATAGTGTGTCCCATATGTTTTCACCCGCAGGAGGTCTATTTCTTGGGTTTCCTGGCCGTGGTCTTCTTCGCCGGAGACTTCTTGACGGCCCTCTTTACCGGAGCCTTCTTGGCGGGTTTCTTTGTAGCCCCCGTGGTCCTGGCCTTGCGCGCCAGCTTCTTTTTCTCCATCAGTCCTTTCTGCACGGCGCGGTTTATGGCGTTGACGTAGGCACGGGCACTGGCCTCGATGATATCGGGGCTGACCCCGCGTCCCACTACCTCATGACCCTCGATATCCAGCTTGACGGTAACGTCGCCCATGGCGTCCAGACCCTTGGTGATGGCCTGAACCTGATATGCCTTCAGTTTCGCCTTTACCTTGGTGGCCTTGAGTATCGCCCTGCACACCGCGTCCACCTGTCCATCGCCGGTGGAGGTGGCCTCGTAGCTCTTTCCCTCGCGGGAGAGCTTCACCGCCGCTATGGGGATGGCTCCGGTCCCCGAGGATGACTGCATGTAGTCGAGGAGAAAGAGCTCCTCCAACGTACGGATCTCGTCCAGTGCTATTGCCTCCAGGTCCTTGACCGCCACTTCTTTCTTCTTGCCCGCCAGCTCCTTGAAGCGGATGAATGCCCTCTCCAAGCCGTTGTCGTCCAGGTAGAATCCCATCTCCTCCAACTTGGTCTTCAGCGCATGCCGGCCCGAGTGTTTGCCAAGGTATATGTCGGATTCCACCAGCCCGACCTCCTCGGGCTTCATGATCTCGTAGGTCACGCGGTGCTTCAGTACCCCGTCCTGGTGAATACCCGACTCGTGGGCGAAGGCGTTGTCCCCCACCACCGCCTTGTTGGGCTGCACGTTGTAGCCGGTGAGCATGGATACCAGGCGCGAGGCCTGGTATATCTCGCGGCTGTTTATCCCCGTGGTCAGATCCGTCGCATCCCTGCGCGTGTTGATGATCATCACGATCTCCTCCAGGGAGCAGTTGCCCGCGCGTTCCCCGAGGCCGTTTATGGCACATTCGATCTGGCGTGCACCGACCTGGGCCGCCGCCAGGGAGTTGGCCACCGCCAGGCCGAGGTCGTTATGGCAATGCACGCTGACGGTAACGTTCTCGACCCCCGGGACGTTGTCCATGACCCCCTTGACCAGCGCGGCAAACTCGTCGGGAATCGCGTAGCCCACGGTATCCGGTATGTTTATTACCGTGGCCCCCGCCTTGATCGCCGCCGCATACACCTCGTAGAGGAACTTAGGATCCGAGCGCGTGGCGTCCATGGCCGAGAACTCGACGTTCTCCGTGTACTTGCGCGCATAGGCCACCGCGTCGCGGGCCATCTCCATCACCTGCTTGGGGCCCTTCTTGAGCTGGTATTTCATATGGTATTCGGAGGTCGATATAAAGGTGTGGATCAACGGCCGCTCCGCGAACATCAGGGCCTCCCAGGCCCAGTCGATATCGTTGCGGTCGGTGCGGGAGAGGGCGCAGATAACGGGGCCTTTGACGTTCTTGGCTATGGCCTTTACCGACTCGAACTCGGCCGGGCTGGAGACGGGGAAACCGGCCTCGATGGCGTCTACCTCGAGACGGGCCAACTGCTCCGCGATCTCCACCTTCTCCCTCTGGTTCAGGCTGATCCCGGGCGCCTGCTCTCCATCCCGCAGCGTGGTATCGAAGATATATATCCTCTGCGTCATTTCCCTATCCTCCCTGTATACTCACCATAGTTGTATGGACTTGCTGTCGTTGACGTCGGGGATCTTGCGTATCTCCTCCATGATCTCCTCCGGGATGGGGGTATCCACGTTGATCCCCATGACCGCCTCTCCGCCTATCTTACGCCTGCCCACCTGCATGTGGGCGATGTTGATATCGTGGTCGCCGAGAATGGTACCGACCTTACCTATCATACCGGGGATATCCGCATAGCGGAAAAAGGCCATGTACTGCGACGGGCTCATGTCGATATCGTACTCGTAGACGTGGACGAAGCGCTCCGCGTTGTTGAGCCCTACCAGCGTGCCCCCCACCGCCACCTGGTCGCCGTCGCGGCGGCCGCGCACCATGATCAGGTTGACGTAATCCCGGGTCTGCTCCGACTTGGTCTCGCGCACGGCGATGCCCCGCTCCCGTGCGAAGATGGGGGCGTTGATGTAGTTCACCGGCTCGAAGACGACCTTCTGGAAGAAGCCCTTGAGCACGGCCACGGTGAGCACTCCCGTCTCGTTGCCCGCCAGCCCGCCCAGGTATTCCACCTCTATCTCGTCCACGTGCCCCTCCACCAGATAGGTGAGGAGCAGGCCCAGCTTCTCCGCCAGGGGCATGAAGGAACGTACCGTCTCGTCCACCTCCGCCGGCACCGGCAGGTTGACCACGTTGGCCACGAACTCTTCCTTCAGGGCCGAACTCACGAACTCCGCGATCATGGTGCCGGCGCGGTCCTGCGCCTCCTGGGTGGAGGCCCCCAGGTGGGGGGTGGCGATCACGTTGGGGTGCCCGACCAGGGGGCACTCCGTTGCCGGCTCGCTCTCGAACACGTCCAGCGCCGCGCCCGCGACCTTGCCCGACTCCAGGGCGGCCAGGAGGGCGTCCTCGTCGACGATGCCTCCCCGGGCCACGTTGAGCACCCGTACCCCGTCCTTCATCCTCGCGAAGGCTTCCTCCCCCAGCAGATGATAGGTCTCCGGGGTCTTGGGCAGGTGCACGGTGATGAAATCCGCCTGGGCCAGCAGCTCGTCGAGGGAGACCAGCTCTACCCCGAGTTTCTTCCCCTTCTCCTCCGAGACGTAGGGGTCGTAGGCGATGACATGCATGCCGAAGGAGAGGCAGCGGTGGGCCACTAGGGTCCCTATGCGCCCCAGGCCCGCTATCCCCATGACCTTGTGATAGAGCTCCACTCCCTCGAACTTCTTGCGGTCCCAGCACCTCTCGCGCAGGGAGCTCACCGCCTCGGGCACGTTGCGGCACATGGCCATGAGCAGCGCCATGGTCTGCTCCGCGGCGGAGATGATGTTGCTCTGGGGGGCGTTGATGACCATGATCCCCCGCTTGGTGGCGGCCTCCACGTCGATGTTGTCCACACCCACCCCGGCGCGTCCGATGACCTTCATCTTAGAGGCCGCCTGGATGACCTCGGCGTCCACCTTCGTCGCCGAGCGCACGATCAAGGCATCGTACTCCCCTATGCGCGCAAGCATCTCTTCCCGGGACATATCGGGTGCGAAGTCCACCTGGAAGTCCTTGCGCAGCAACTCAACCCCGGACATCGCGATCTTCTCTTTTACCAGGATACGGGCCGAATCTTCCATCACCCTACTCTCCTCCGTCCTCCGGGTACATCGCTTTCAGATATCAACCTGTCCGGTTCACACGCCCAGCAACGCGTACGGTCTCATCTGTCCCAATCATCCCCCGGAGCCGGCCGTCATCTCCAAGTATACCCTCTCCGCGGCTGCTATGCCTGCGCCCAACTCCAGGGAGAATCCCAGCTCCTGCAGTGTCATTTCGAGTGCTGACAACGCCGGTACCATATCGAAGAAATTGTAATAACCCACATGCCCGATGCGGAATATCTGGCCCTTCAGCCGGTCCTGACCTCCGGCGATGATCACACCGTGCACGCGGTTCATGTGCTTGACTATGTCCCCGCCGCTTACGCCCTCGGGTGCCTTCACCGCGGTCACCGCGTAAGCCCGGTCCAGGACCTTGGGGAACAGCCCCAGTCCCATAGCCTCTACCGCCGCACGGGTGCACATGGCCAGAACGCGGTGCCTCTCCCAGGCCGCTTCCAGCCCCTCTTCCAGCAACAGGCCCACGGCGGTGGACAACGCCTTTACCAGGCTCACGGGCGGGGTATAGGGAGATTCCGGACTATCCGCTGAGTACTTCTTGCGCGTCTTCAGGAAACAGAAGTAATACGCGGGTGATTCCGCCTTCTCGACGAGCTCCCAGGCTTTGGCGCTTACCGCCGCCACGGCCAGGCCGGGTGGCGTCATCAGGGCTTTCTGCGACCCGGTCACCAGGACGTCTACGTTCCAGTCATCGGTGCGCATCTCCAGGGCCCCCGCCCCGCTTATGGAGTCCACCACCAGGATGGCGGGGGTATCCTTCACCACCTCTCCGATGGCCTTGATGTCGTTCACCACCCCCGTAGACGTCTCGCTGTGGGTGACGAACACTCCCTTGATGTCCGGTTTCTCCTCCAGCATACGTGCGATGACCGCGGGATCCGCCGCCTCGTCCCAGGGATACTCGTACGACTCCACCTCGAGCCTGAAGACCTTGGCGATCTCGGTGAAGCGCTGCCCGAACTTTCCTCCCGCCGCCACCAGAACGCGGTCTCCCGGGCTGAAGCAGTTGGATACCGCTCCTTCCATGGCCCCGGTCCCTGATGCCGCGAAGGTGAGAAGGTCGTTCTCTGTCAGCAGCACTTTCTTCAATCCTTCCACCATGCGCACGAAGAGCTCGGTATAAGCCGGCGTGCGGTGGTGGATGATGGGCTCAGCCTGCACCAGGCTCACCTGATGCGGGATAGGCGTAGGCCCGGGGGTCATCAGGTACTCCTTGCGGATCATTCTCGACCTCCTCTTATCCGTCTCTCCCGCGGCGGTTCCCGCCCCGGTTTCAGAGTAACCTTCACCACAAACCCTTTTCCTGGTTTCAGATCAGGCTCCTTGCAAGATCGCGAAGCTCGCCAGCCCCGCAGACCTAAATTATCACAAAACCTGCCGGTTGTGTGCCTGTACCTACTCCTGGGGCAGCCAGCTCATCATGGAGCGCAGCTCGCGACCCACCTGCTCGATGACGTGCTCGGCGTCCCGGCATCGCAGCGCGTAATAGACCGGGCGCCCCGCCTGGTTCTCGAGGATCCACTCGCGCGCGAACTCTCCGCTCACGATTTCCCCCAGTATGCGGCGCATCTCCTCGCGCGTTTCCCCCGTGATTATCCTGCGGCCGCGGGTCAGGTCGCCGTATTCTGCGGTGTCACTGATGGAATAGCGCATGTAGGATATGCCCCGTTCGTAGATGAGATCGATGATGAGCTTGAGCTCGTGCAGGCACTCGAAGTAGGCGATCTCCGGCTGGTATCCCGCCTCCACCAGGGTATCGAACCCCGCGCGGACGAGTTCGGTGACGCCGCCGCAAAGCACGCACTGCTCCCCGAAGAGATCGGTCTCGGTCTCCTCGCGGAAGGTTGTCCTTATGACTCCCGCACGGGCCGCTCCCAGCCCCTTGGCATAGGCCAGGCCGATATCGAGCGCCCGGCCGCTCGCGTCCTGGAACACGGCCACCAGGGAGGGCACGCCGCTCCCCTCCTCGTACATACGCCTCACGATATGGCCCGGACCCTTGGGGGCGACCATGATCACGTCGAGGCTCTCGTCGGGAATGATCTGGTTGAAATGGATGTTGAAGCCGTGGGCGAAGAAGAGGGCGTTCCCCTCCGCGAGCCCCGGCTCGACGCTCTCCTCGTATACCTGCTTCTGGAACTGGTCCGGAACGAGCATCACCACTATGTCGCCCGCCGCTGCAGCCTCCTTCAACCCCAGCACCTCGAAGCCGGCTTCGCTTGCCTTGTCCCGGTCGGGGTCTTTCTCGCGCAAACCCACCACCACTTTCACGCCGGAGTCGCGCAGGTTCAGGGCGTGGGCATGTCCCTGGCTCCCATATCCGATAACGGCCACGGTCTTCCCGTCCAGAAGGGAAAGGTCCGCGTCTTTCTCGTAGTATATCTCCGCCATCTCCTACCTCCTCTTACCGGCTTTTTATTACTATTTCCCGCGTGGCAGGGCTACCTTGCCCGTCCTCACGAGCTCGCGGATACCGTAGGGCTTCAGAAGGTCCTCGAAGGCCCGCAGCTTGGAAGCGTTGCCCGTGACCTCGATGATAATGCTCTCCCGCGATACGTCTATTATATTTGCCCGGAAGATGTCCGCTATCTCGATGACCTCGGAGCGGTTTTCGGCATCCACCCTTATCTTAGCCAGGACCATCTCCCGCGCCACGGAGGTATCCGGATCCAGGTCCGTGATCTCGATGACGTTGATGAGCTTGTGCAGTTGCTTGCGCACCTGCTCCAGGGAGTGCTCTTCAACGTCTACGACAATGGTCATGCGCGAGATATCCGGTTTCTCCGTGGTCCCCACGGCAAGGCTCTCGATGTTGAATCCCCTCCTCGCGAAGAGCTCTGCCACCCTTGCAAGTACCCCGGGCTTGTTCTCGACCAGTACGGAAAGCGTGTGTTTCATCCCCTCACCCCCTAGAGGAAAGGCTCCTCGGCCTTCTCCGGGTGGATCTTCTCCACCGGGTAGAGCATGTCACCTATCATATCGTAGAGTGGCGCCCCGGGGGCCACCATGGGATAAACGTTTTCCTCCGGCTCAACGCGGAAATCCATGATCACCGGGCAATCCGCCTCTATCGCCTCTACTATGGCCGCCTCCACCAGGTCCGGATCCACCACGCGAATGCCCTTGGCCCCGAAGGCCTCGGCCAGTGCCACCAGGTCCGGGCTTTCCTTCTCCCTGTCCAGGCAGGTGCAGGCATAGGTGCGCTCGTAGAAGAGCTGCTGCCACTGCCTGACCATCCCCAGGTAACCGTTGTTGAGGATGGCGACCTTGACCGGAGCGCCCTCGAGCACTGCCGTGGCCATCTCCTGCATGGTCATCTGAAAACTCCCGTCACCGGCGATGTCGAAGACCAGATCCTTGGGCCGGCCCAGCTGTGCACCTATGGACGCCGGGAACCCGAAGCCCATGGTGCCCAAGCCCCCAGAGGACACGAAGCGCCGTGGTTTCTCCATCCTGTAGAACTGGGCCGCCCACATCTGGTTCTGTCCCACCTCGGTACAGATGATGGCCTCGCCCCCGCTGATCTCGTAGATCTTCTCCACCACGTACTGGGGCTTGAGTCCCGGGCCTTTTTCGTAGGTAAGCGGGTACTTGTTTTTCCAGTCCATGATCAGCGCGTTCCATTCACCGCGGTCCGGCGTCTCTATCTCAGCCGCCATCTCCTTGACCGCAGCGTTCAACTCCCTGAGTATCTGCTTGCAGTCCCCGACGATGGGGATGTGCGCCCGTACGTTCTTGCTTATCTCGGCGGGGTCGATATCGATGTGGACGACCTTGGCTTTGGGCGCGAACTCGGAGAGCTTGCCGGTTATGCGATCGTCGAAACGCGCCCCCACCGCGATGATGAGATCGGTCTCACACATGGCGTAATTCGAGCATCGGGTTCCGTGCATGCCCAACATGCCCAGGGAGAGGCGGTTGCTCTCCGGGAATACGCCTTTCCCCATCAGGGTGTGGGTGACGAAGATCTCGCTTCCTTCCGCCAGCTTCTTCAGCTCCGCCGAGGCGTCCGCGGTGATGGCCCCGCCGCCCACGTAGAGGATGGGGCTAGTGGACTCGAGGATAGCGCGGGCCGCCATCTTTATCTGCTTTTTGTGGCCCTTGAGCGTCGGTTTATAACCGCGCAGCAGGGGCTGCTCGCGGCGGCGGTAGTTGAGCTCTCCGCGCGATACGTCCACGGGCAGGTCTATGAGCACCGGTCCCGGACGCCCCGTGCGGGCGATATAGAAGGCCTCCTGCACCACGTCGGGGATGTCCTCGGGGTCCTTCACCAGGTAATTATGCTTCACGATAGGCATGGTGATGCCGGTGGTGTCCGCCTCCTGGAAGGCGTCGGTACCGATGAGGCTGGTGGCCACCTGCCCGGTTATTGCCACCATGGGTACGGAGTCCATGTAGGCGTTGGCGATCCCGGTTACCAGGTTTGTCGCACCCGGTCCGGACGTGGCTATGCATACGCCCACGCGGCCGGTGACCCGGGCGTAGCCGTCGGCGGCATGTGCCGCTCCCTGCTCGTGCCGGGTCAGGACCTTGCGGATCTTACTATCGTTGAGCACGTCGAATACCGGGAGCAGGACCCCGCCGGGTATACCAAAGAGTATCTCCACCCCTTCGTCCTCGAGACTCTTCACCAACGCCTTGGCTCCGGTAAGCTTCAAGATCACCACCTTCTCATACGTCTTAAAATTCTTCGAGCCGCAGTCGCACGGCTCCCCTGCTCGCGCTCGACACGCGCAGCGCATACTCGGCCAGGGCTCCCGCGGTCTCCCTGGGCGGGGGTGGTTCCCAGGCCTCGGCACGGCGGCGCAGCTCCGCGTCTTCCACCAGGAGCTCTATGCGCCGACCCACCACGTCCAGCTCGATAGTATCTCCCTCCTCTACCAGGGCAATGGGCCCGCCCTGCGCGGCCTCCGGTGATATATGCCCGACAGCCGCACCGTGCGAGCCACCCGAGAAGCGGCCGTCGGTGATCAGCGCGACCTTGTCCGCCATCCCCATGCCCGCCAGGGTGGCCGTGGGGTTGAGCATCTCGCGCATTCCCGGCCCCCCCCTGGGCCCCTCGTAACGCACGACTATCACGTCCCCCTCCTCTATACGGCCTGCCCGCATGGCCTCCACCGCATCCTCCTCGAGATCGAAGACCCTCGCCGGTCCGCGGTGGCGCAGGAGGTTCTCGGGAACGGCGGATTGCTTTACCACGGCCCCCTCCGGGGCCAGGCTGCCCATTAGTATCGCCAGGCCGCCGGTGGGCATGTAGGGGTCCTCCACCGGCCTCAATATCTCGGGGTTGAGGGTGGTCTTGCCCGCGATGACGTTACCGATGCGGTCCGCTGCGACGCATGGCGACTCCAGGTCGATGAGCCCCTTCTTGGCGAGCTCCCCCATGACCGCAGGGATACCGCCCGCCTCGTGCAGGTCCTGCATGTGGTGGAGCCCCCCACCCGCCGGGCTTATACGCGCCAGGTTGGGGGTGGCATCGCATACTTCCTGGATCGTCTGCAGGTCGAGGTCTATCCCCGCCTCGTAGGCGATGGCCAGGAGGTGGAGCACGGTGTTGGATGACCCGCCGACGGCCATATCCACCGCAAGCGCATTGCGCAACGAGGCCGGGGTGATGATGTCCCGGGGCTTGCGGCCTATGCGCAGCATCTCCATGGCGGCTATACCCGCCTCCTTGGCCAGGCGCAGGCGCTGCGCGTAGACCGCTGGAATAGTCCCGTTGCCCGGGAGCCCCATACCTATGGCCTCGGTCAGGCAGTTCATGGAATTTGCGGTGAAAAGCCCCGCACAGCTCCCGCAGCCGGGGCAGGCGTCATTCTCCAGTTCCGCCAACTCCTCGGGATCCATACGCCCGGCCTCCACCGCTCCCTGTGCTTCCATGACGTTGATGAAGTCCACGTCCCTGCCGCGGTGGCGTCCTGCCAGCATCGGCCCGCCGCTGACCACTACCGCAGGGATGTTCACCCGTGCCGCCGCCATGAGCACGCCGGGATCGATCTTGTCGCAGTTGGTGACCAGCACCATGGCGTCGAAGGCCTGGGCCCTGGCCATCATCTCCACGCTGTCCGCGATGTTCTCGCGGGACGGCAGCGAGTAACGCATGCCGGGATGCCCCATGGCTATGCCGTCGCACAGTCCGATTATCCCGAACTGCATCGGGGTTCCGCCCGCCATGCGCACGCCGGCCTTGACCGCATCGGCGACCTGCTGCAGGCCCGTGTGGCCGGGTATGACCTCGTTCATGGCGCATGCGACCCCCACCCAGGGCTGTTCGATCTCCCTGTCGGTATAGCCGATGGCCTTGAGCAGAGACCTGTGTGGAGCCCGCGTAAGACCTTCCTTAGCGACATTGCTTACCAATTCCATTTTTACCCTCCGGGAAAACAAAGCGCCATTTCGATCTGGCGCGATTACGGTTTCGATCCGGCACGATTATAGATTGTATTATTTAGATAATACGCTGCAGCGTCAAGGCTATACGGGAAGGACCGTATCTTCGATCCTCGGTCGCAACGAATGGTGGCTCACTCAGAGATTAATGCGTAATGACTGAAGATCGAGGATACGGCCCCTGTCATCTCTCTCCGTCGGACAGGATCCCTTCCTTTCTGAAGATCATTATGCAGGCATCGCGCATATATTCGATGGCGTTATCCTCACAATACGACGCCGCTTCATCGGATTCCGAGCCTGGTTGCATCCATACGCGGTCTATTCCTGCCCTCTTCGCCTCCTCCACGACTTTTTCCGTAACCTTGGGAGGCACCACCGTAATGACCAGCTGGGGAACGCGAGGAAGACTCGCCAGGTCGGGATAGCAGGGGATGCCCTCTATATCCGAGCACGAGGGGTTGACGCCATATGCCTCGTATCCCGCAGCCTCCAGGTCCTTGAGGACCTTATAGCCGTATTTTTCGGGATCGCGGGATGCCCCCACCACCGCGACGACGTCAAGCTGCTGTAAGTCCAGGTCCATCATGATTTGCTTCTCCTTTTTTCCCATGATATCAGAAAGGAGCACTGATGCAGTATGCATATGCTCCGATCATACAATGTTGCTGAAAACAAGGGTTTGAGCGGGGAACCACCGCCAAGTCCTTCCAGGCCGTACTCTTCTCCAGCCTGTATTAACCCATACGAAGCGGGACCGGGCCCTGCGGCCCGGTCCGCGTTAACAAGCGCCTAGTCCTCGGCTTTCTCCAGGTCATCGATGCGCTTGCGGATACTCTCCAGCTGCTGGGAGAGGACCTCAGACTGCCTCTTCAGGTACTCGAGCTCACCCGCACCTGCAGCCGCCGGTCCGAACCCCGGTCCAGCCTGAAAGGCCTGCTGCATCTGGGGGGTGGGCCACCTGCCGGTAGTGAGGTATTCCGCGCAAGGCCCCAGCCCACTGGGGCTGCGTCCCTGCCAGCCCGGGCTGTAACCGAGCCTCATCCAACCGGGCAGCCCGGTTGCGTAATACATATTCCTGTTGCCGTGTCCTCCCACGACCGAACCTCCTTTCTTTCACAACTTACTCAGGGGTCACTCAATAGCCTGGCCCGAAGGAGCCCCCTCCGCCCCATGCAGTGGTGTTTCCGGGTGTCCACTGTATCGGAGTGGGATAACCCCTCTGCCACATTCCCACCCCGTAGTTGCCTGGATACGTCCCTGCGGGATAACCATATCCGGGGTAGGCCCACCAGCGCCGCGGCAAACCGGGATAGAAACGGCAGTACGGGTAGGGATTACCCCTACCTCCTCCGGGCCTGTTACCGAAACCCGGTCCTCCTCTTCCTCTCGGCGGCATCTCGTTCACCTCCAAAAAACATATCAAGCATATGCCCATAACTATGATAGGGTACTTTTGGGCTTATGTCAATTTATTAGTTCCCGGGTCCGGGGATAATATTCCTCGCCCTCGCTTTTCCGGCCCGGGGACGAAGGCCCTCGAGCCAGGTCTATGTCCGGCCCGGCAACAAGGCTGGTAGGTTGGTGTGCCTGGTCCCGGGGGTAACGGTCTTCGCTCCTGTGGGGTTGGTGTGCCTGGGCCTGGGGGTAACGGTCTTCGCTCCTGTCCGCAGGTTGCATATCCATAACTGGGCCATACTCTCGTACATGCTGCTCCCAATGTCGCTTCTGACCGATCCCACAGTTCCCAGGCAGTGGGTTTTCTACTTGACGACACCCAGGCGGGTCATCCTTTCCTGACTTTTTAATGCACGCATGCTCGCAGGTGTCGCTTCTGACCGATCCCAGTTCTCGTGAAGTGTGTTCGGTACTGGACGATACCCGAGTGGGTTAGCTCTTTCCCATCCTTTGTAGATACACGTGTGCTTGCGCGCTCGCTGCGACCGACCCTATAGTCCTCGGGCAAGTCTTATGCATTTCCAGCCCGGATCCTCCATACTACGGACACCCTCCGCTCGACCGACCCCGTAGTGCCAAACAGGTGGGGGTTATGCTGGCTATGCCCAGTTGGGGATCTTTGCATCACTTGCGGGCATCAAACACCCGTTTCCTCTTCTTGCTGCGTCTCGAGGGACCGATCCCCCGTGCCGCTGTCGGTTGCGCTCTACTTCCAAACGTACATGTTCCATGGGTGGCGGATGGAATCGCTCAGGCGGAAGGGGTTATTGCGGCTGCGTGGGCATGCAGACGTAAGGGGCGTTCTCGCTTACAGTCTGGCGATGATGGCATCGGCCATCTCGGAGGTCCTGGCCTCGCCCCCAAGGTCGTAGGTTACGGTCTTCCCCTCCGCGATCACGGCCGTTGTCGCCTCGTAGACACGCCTCGCCGCCTCTTCCTCTCCTATATGGTGGAGCATGAGCATGCCGGTGAGTATCTGGGCGGTGGGGTTCACCTTGTCCATGCCCGTGTACTTGGGAGCGCTGCCATGTACGGGCTCGAAGACCTGTATCTCCTCGCCGATATTCGCGCTGGGCGCCACCCCCAGGCCGCCCACCAGGCCGGCACAGAGGTCGGAGATGATGTCCCCGTAGAGGTTGGGCAGCACCAGCACGTCATATATATGCGGCTTCTGTACCAGCTGCATGGCCATATTGTCCACGATGCGGTCCTCGAACTCGATATCAGGATAATCCTGGGCCACCTTGCGTGCGACTTCCAGGAACATGCCGTCGGTGAACTTGAGTATATTGGCCTTATGTACGGCGGTTACCTTTCGTCTCCCCTCCCGCCGCGCATATTCGAAGGCAAAGCGGCAGATGCGCTCGGAGGCGCCGCGGGTTATGAGCTTGATGCTCTCCGCCGTATCCTCGTCGACCTGGCGCTCGATGCCGATATATAGATCTTCGGTGTTCTCCCGCACCACCACGAGGTCGATATCCCGGTAAGGGGAACGGACTCCCTCAATGCTCTTGGCCGGGCGCAGGTTGGCATAGAGATCTAGCTCCTTGCGCAGGGCGACGTTGATGCTGCGGAATCCGGAGCCGACCGGCGTGGTGATGGGGCCCTTCATGGCCACTTTGTTGGCGCGGATCGATTCGAGGACGTGCGCCGGCAGCGGTGTACCGTATTTCTCCATCACGTCCGCCCCCGCCTCTTGCACGTCCCATTCTATCCCGGCACCAGTGGCATCTACGACCCTGCGGCAAGCCTCCACGATCTCCGGACCAACCCCGTCTCCAGGTATCAGGGTAACCCGTCTCATAGTCTGAATCCTCCATGTTTCTTCAGGTAATCCGTAAGCCCGCCCTCCCTGAGAATATCCATCATAACCGGGGGAAGGGGGTTTATCTCCATCTCCGTTCCCTGGGTAATGTCGGTTACCTTCCCTGCACCCATGTCTATCTCGAGTTCGTCCCCATCCCTTATGAAGGACGTTTCGCATTCCACCGCTGGCAACCCCTTGTTGATGGCGTTGCGGAAGAAGATGCGGGCGAAGGAGCAGGCCAGAACGGCGCCTATCCCGGCGTGCTTGATGACCAGGGGAGCCTGTTCGCGCGAGGATCCGCACCCGAAATTGCTTCCCGCCACGATAAAATCACCCGCATTCACTTTGCCTGTAAAATCGGGGTCTATGTCCTCCATGCAGTGGCAAGCGAGTTCGTCCATGTCCAGGGTCTTGAACTTGTACTTGCCGGAGATGATGTAGTCGGTGTTGATATCGTCACCGAAAACGTGGGCCTTGCCCCTCAATACCATTCCCTTTTCCATGAGCCTCCGTTCCGCGTTCTGCTCACAGCATGCGCCGTGGATCGGTTATCTTTCCCGCCACGGCGCTCGCTGCCACCGTGGCCGGGCTGGCTAGGTAGATAAAGGCGTTCGCATTTCCCATGCGTCCCTTGAAGTTTCGGTTAGCCGTGGATATGACTCTCTCGCCGTCCGCCGGGACGCCGTTATGGGTGCCGACACAGGGCCCGCAGCCCGGTGTGACGAATACCGCGCCAGCCTCGATAAGCCTCTGCACTATCCCTTTCTCCATGCCGCCCATGAGCACCTGGCGTGAGGCCGGCGCCACTATGAGGCGGACCTCGGGGCTGACCCTCCTTCCCGAAAGGATGCGTGCCGCAACCTCCAGGTCCTCGAGGCGACCGTTGGTGCAGGTCCCGATGACCGCCTCGTGGATAACCGTGCCCTCCAGCTCCTCTACGGGCTTGACGGCATCCACGCGGTGGGGTTCGGCCACCTGCGGGGTCAGGTCGGAGAGCGCGAACTCCATCACATCCTCGTAGCCGGCATCGGGATCCGGAGCCGCGGGGGTAAAGGGGCGCGAAACGCGGCCGGATACCCACTCCAGGGCCCTGGCGTCCGCCTCCATGAGGCCCGCCTTAGCCCCCATCTCCACCGCCATGTTGGATATGGTGAACCGCGCCTCTACGCTGAGCGATGCGATCACCTCGCCGCCGTATTCCACCGCCAGGTAGGTCGCGCCATCCGCGGTTATCCTGCCCGCGAGAAAAAGTGCCACGTCCTTCGAGTAAACCCCCGGTGGAAGCTTGCCGCGCAGTTCCAGGCGCAGGGTCGGGGGCACCTTGAACCACAGTTTTCCGGTGAGCATCGCCGCGGCCAGATCGGTGGAGCCGACTCCGGTCGAGAAGGCGTTGATGGCACCGTAAGTCGTGGTATGGGAGTCCGCCCCAATGACTATATCACCCGGCGCGACGTGGCCCCGTTCGGGCAGCAGGCAGTGGCATACGCCGCATCCTATATCGTATATCCTGATGCCCTTCTCAGCCGCGAAGGTGCGCATCATGGCATGAAGGTTGGAGACGCCCTCAAGCGGACTGGGCGAGCTGTGGTCGATGACCATGGCCACGCGGGATGGATCCAGCACCCTCTCCCCGCCGAGTTCGTCGAAGGCCCTGATGGCCAGGGGGGAGGTGCCGTCCTGCCCCATCATGAAATCGACTTCCGTGACCACGAGCTCGCCGGCCCTCACCCCGCGGCCGCAGTGGCTCGAGAATATCTTCTCCGCTATGGTCATCCCCATGCGCGTTCTCCTCACAGGCTCTCATAATAACTGTATCGTCGCTGCTAAAACAGTTTTTTTGCGTCTCATCTTATCCAGGCATGCAATGAGTGCCGGCTATCATTATTCACTACAAATCGCGATTTCGCAAAGTCCTGTCTTCTCCATTATCCCGGTAGCGGTGAAAGACATCCGTCTGCGCTGCCACACCCTCTGGCGAACCCCATCCGTGTGAGCAATCCCGCCCGACAGTCTGTATCGCGAAAGCGACTGTGCCGAGCGAAGCGAGGTGCTGCGGTGCCTGTCGCCTCCACGTTTCCGAACGTGGGGGCCTGGCACCCGTGATCTGCGCATCCACGCCCTCTGGAGAACCTCA
>JAFGDU010000150.1 GCA_016931915.1 Actinomycetota bacterium | reverse complement strand
GGTAGAGGGTATAGCGGCGCTCGCCGATAAGCTCGGCGTGAAGGCGATCTTCTCCTCCCTCATCTTTCCCCGCAACGACCGCGACCCCGCTCCCACGCGGCTGCGTCTGGACGACGCCGGGCTGGAATATTTCATACGCTTCGAGACGGAGTATATGCTGGCCAACCTGAGGGAGCTCATGGGGGTGGACGTGGAGGGACTGGCCTATGAAGACCTGGCCGGGTACCTGCACAAGTGCGCCATCGACCCCAATCAGGTGCAGAGCGAGAAACGCCGCTACTGCGGGGGCGGCTGCACGGTCTTCGCCATCAATCCCTACGGTGATGTATATCCTTGCGTCGCATTTCCCCTTGTGGTAGGTAACGTATTGAAGGAAAATTTTGAGGTGATATGGAAGAATTCTCCGGAGCTCATGCGTTTAAGAGGGCAGGAGGAAGATCTTCCGCTCGATTGCAAGGAGTGTGAACTGTTAGACAAATGCGCGATATGCAGGGCGTTGTCTTATCTCGAAGATGGCGAGGTCATGTCCTTCAACCGGGAGAGATGTCGGCAGACTCGCGCATTGGTAAAGGTGTTGGAACATGAAGAAGCACGCAGCTGACAGGAAAACGTACGAAAAGCCGCAGATGAGCGTGATGCGCATCAACCGCTTCTTCTTTGGCGGATGCATGAGTATATGGCCGAACTGCTATTCCATGTATCTCTTCGTCTCCGGGGCGGCACGCTGCCGCTGATGGGACGCCACCGCTGATACAAACACTTTTTTGAACACACGACAATCAGATGTATAAAGACACACAAAAACCGCGCATACTCTTTGAGGGGACCGACAAACCGTTCACCCTCTCTAAAGCTCCATTCACCGCTTCAGGCTGCCGAAGTCCAGGTAAAAGGGTAAATAATGGCCTGTTTGGACGTTAAATAAAGTGGATACAAAAAATGCCGACAATAGAGTGAAGGAGGAAGTGAGGAAGGAAAGCAGGCATTGAGATGAAGGGATATTGGAAGCATATCGCGGCGAGCGCGTCCATCACCGCGGTGTTTGTTGTCTGCGCACTCGCACTCAGCGTGTCCGCGGTTCCCGTGAGCGTGCCTGCGGTCGAGGCGGCAGCTACTCTCGATGTCCGCTGCGCTTCCCTCACCGGCTCCCTTACCCGCCTGATCCAGGCGGTAGATGAGGCTTGGGATGCGGCGCCAGCCGAGACGCCGGCGCCGGCGCAAACGGTACAGACGACGGCGCAGCCGGCCCCCGCAGCGGCTGTGCCGGCACAGGCCGAGCCACCCGCCGCGACTCCCGCGGCGCCGCAACCCGACGACTCGAATCCACAGCAGGCGGCTCCGCCGCCACCGCCGCAGATCAATCCGCCGGCGAACCTGGCGGGGGTGTTCGTACCCAACATACCTCCCTACATCGAGTTGACCTGGGATCCAAACAATCAACCCCGGTATATCGACTACTTCCTGGTTTATCGCCAGGTGGTGGGGCAAGCGGGCGAGATAAAGGTGGTGCGGTCGAGGAAGTCCACCTACGATGACTACGATATCACTGCGGGTAAGACATACCGCTACTGGGTGACCGTGGTGTCCAGGTACGGCGAGGAGAGCGATCCCTCCAACGTCATCGAGGTGGAACCCCAGCCCTTGACGCCGCCGGCCCCGCCCCAGGGCGTGGTGGCGGCGGCCCTGGATCCGGGCGTGAGTTTCGACTGGGAGCCCAACGGCGAGGAAAACCTCGCGGGCTACAACGTCTACCTGAACCTGAACGGCAGGTGGAAGGTGCTCAACAACAAGCTGCTCACCGACGTCCATTACTACTATCCCAATGGCAGCCTGGGACAGACATACGCCGTGTGTGCCGTAAACGACTTCGGCATCGAGTCGGGCTATAGCGTGGTACAGCCGGTGCCCACGACCCCGGTTATCTACGAGGAGAACGATCCCGCGGTTACCGTACAGGGTAATTGGGTCATCGAGAGGTACGAGGGCGCCTCGGGAGGCAGCATTATCGTGGCCGGGAGTGCCGGCGAGAGGCTGAACTTCACCTTCACGGGGCGCCAGGTCAAGCTCATCGCCGCGAATTACTGGACATGCGGCGACGCGCGCATATACGTCGACGGCGAGCTTATGGGCACGGTGAGCATGTACAGCTACGATCCGGTCTTCCAATCCATCGATATAAGCTTGCCCGGATTGAAGTACAAGCAGCACGTGCTGACCATCGAGGTTGTCGGTGCGGGCAATCCCGAGACAGAATTCGATTTCGTGAACGTCGACGCTTTCGAGGTGCGATGAGGTTTCTCGCGGTGTGACTGCCGGCGAGAGATAAACAGAGACAAAAACGTAGCACACAAGCAGCAGGCAAAAACGTAGCACACAAAGCACCCGCAACAACGTAGCACACGAGCAGCAGACTTAAGGGACCGACGAACAAGGAGTGGGCCGCCTCCAGGGGCGGCCCCGGTCCTTTCCATAGCCGATCTGGTCGATTGGTGCCATGCTTCTTCGCCAGCTGTATAGGTATAAGATAGACGTCCCGAGCCGGTATATATGCTTTCCGACAAGGGATTCGGGGCGGGCGATTATACTGACTCGGGATCAGTTTGAACTGACATCCCATCCACCCCCTCAAATGAACCGCCGACACCCCATATACCCCGCATCCCGGATTTTTGTGTACACGGCCTCATGCATGGCCGTTAATAAAGGTAGAAGCAAAGAGGAAGCTCCCGCAAGGGGTTGAGATAGAGAAGGTTTCTCGCAATAACGTAGGAGGCGAGGAAAAACCGACAAAAGCGTAGCTCACAAAGCAGCCTACAAAAGCGTGGCCGACGAAAGGGGCCGCCCCCCGGGGCGGCCTCGCCATTTGGCGAGGATATGATCAGGCTGATGCATTGTTACACTTTCGCCGTACTTCATGGGGTTATGGCTTTGTTGCCCTCCAGCATCATTGCTATAGACGCCGTTTACGGCTTAAGGGATCAGTGACGGCTTGTATTTAAGTCAGGCGCAGTAACTGTCGTTTAATTATTTAAGAGGGCGGGATTATGTGCCGTGATAACCCGAGGCGAGATAAGGCGAGTGAGTTGTGAAAGGATTTAAGAAGCACATCGCAGCGACCCTCTTGCTAGGCGCAGTTTTGCTTGCTTGCGCTTTCCTGGCCGTCTCCTACGGTGTACCGGCGTCTTCGCCGGCGGTGGGAGAAGGTAGGGATGGAGCCGATGCTGCATCCGCCTCCCTTGTTCACCCGGACGACTTGTCACCTGGGATGATGACGCCGCGGGCGTGCCAGGAACCCAGGACGGAGGAGATCGCGGCCGCGCCGGCTGCAGCAGTGGCGGCGGAACCAGGGGCGACGGAGACACGGGAGCCGGAGGAAACGCCGCAGGAGCCCGAGGAAACACCGCAGGGGCCCGATGAGCCCAACGCCAGCGCAGTCGACCCCAGCCTGCCCGCACCCACCGATTTCACGGCCACCTTCAATTACGGTGTTGGGCAGAGGAGGTCGGAGCTCACCTGGACCGCTGTATCCTATCCCGGCCTAACCGGGTATGTTCTAGCCAGGTGGGCCCAGAACGATTTCGCATCGATGCTGGATATATTCCAGCAGCTGGCGGCATCGAACCCGGCTGCAGCCCCTTGCGCCAGCGACCTGCAGGCGCAGTTCCTGGTCCTGTATCAGGGCGGGTTGACCTATACGGAGAAGAACGCGACCATGGACGCTATCGAGGCTGACGTGGACCAGCTCTTCACCATCCTCTTCTCGACCCCCGGTACCGGCAGCCTGGTGCAGCAGTTGGTCGCCCTCGCCGATACGGCTCAGACCACGAACACGTACTATTACGACAACAGCATTTCCGACAACATCTATTATCTGTACATAGCTGTGGCGAACTATAACAATGGAGATACGAGCGCACCTTCCAACAGCGGGGGCGTTTTCTCCGTGCGGCCGGACAGGACGGCTCCTGCGACCCCGACCGGTTTCACCGCCACCGCCTACGACCCGGGCGTGGCACTGGAGTGGGACCGCAACACCGAGGCCGACCTTGCCGGGTACGACGTTTTCGTGATGCAAGGCGGTAGCCCGGTACAGCTCAACCCCTCGCTCATAACCACGGGCACGGAGTTCTTCTACGAGGATATAGGGGATGCAGGGGGTACCACCTACCGGGTGAGGGCCGTCGATCTGCGGAGCCGCCGGAGCGGTCTTGCCAGCGCTGTTTCCGTCCTCGCGCCTGCGACGTACTACTACGCCGACGACCCGGCCTGGGTCTGCTCGGGCTCCTGGGACCTGGAGGATTATCGCGCCATCGAGACTTCCGGCGGCCTGCTGTGGGTAGGACACTGGGGGGAGGTACCTCCACCCGATCCTCCTTATTCACCGCCGCCGGTTCCGACCTATACACAGGCCTCCGCAAGCCTCCAGTTCACCGGCAGGAGGGTACGCGTCTATTCCGCCCGCTACTGGGCGTGCGGCAACGTGAACTTCTATATCGATGGCGAGCTGGAAGATACCTTCAACCTCTACTACGACGGCGGTTACACTAACGGGACATACATACCGCCGCTGTGGCAGCAGAGGTCCTTCCAGATAACCGGCCTCTCCAAGGGGCCACACACCCTGATCATAGAGGCCGCCGGCTCGGGCGGAGCCCAGGGACAGCATTTCGTTAATTTCGAATATGCGGAGTCGCGATAGTCTAACGCGGGGTATAGCGGAAACCCACAGTTAAAAATGACCGCCGGCAAGCTTGAGGCCTCCCTCCGGGGCGGCCTCGCCACATGTATACTTGAGAGTGACTCCCCTGCGCAGCCATGTTTAAAGGTTTCATATGACAATAATACTAGTCGAGATCTTCGGGTCTAAGCCAAGACATCTCTTAATCAGTGTTCTGCCGTTGAGGACCAGGGTCTGTCCGGTGGTTGTGGCGGTACCATCGTTCAGAAAGGCCGCCTTTTCACAGGGGCCTGCCGCATTTACGGCAGAAGCGTGTACCTTCCTGGAGCCGGTTCCCGCACCCGGGGCAGAAGGAGAGCTGGTTCTCCTGCTGTCGTGGATCTGCTAACGGTGTGCCGCATTTCATGCAGAACTTCATCCCTTCTTGCTGCTGCTCGCTGCCGCATCGGGGACAGATGGCTCCATGAAACTCGTTCGCCATCGCCTGAACGTGCTGCCCCACCGGTTCAGGTGATTGGATATCGGCACGACCTCTTTTTCTGCCTCTGGCCAATATGGCAGCCACCGCAGTGATTATGGCTACCACGATGAGGATGATCAGGATGAGGAGCCAGACCGGGAAACCATCCTGTCCCGACCCTGCCTCAGTCTCTGAAATCACTTCGTCCCATTCAGCCTGTTCCGTATCGATATCGAAGGTCTTGATCTCGCCCAGGCCGTCCGCGGTAGCGCTTACAGTTTCGCCCGCTTCGACCGTTGTGTTTTCCCCGTCTGAGATTGCGGTGAACTCCACCTTTCCGTCGATCACCTTCAGCGTGGAGGTTCTGCCGTCATCCTCGAGAACGAAAATGGTGCCTTCGACGCCTGTAACGCTGCGATCGGTTCTGACAACAATGCTGTCTCCCTTTAGGATCCGCTTTATATTGACCCATAGCCTACCTGTGACGAGATCGAAATTGCTTATCTGTTTAGGTTTCGCACGGATGATTATTTCCGTCTCAGATTTGAGCACAAAGGTACTTAGATCAGCGAAATGCAATATCGCAGAGCTTTCCTCGGCCGTTCTTATCCTGGTCCCAGCGAGGATCTTCACATTAAGCCGTGCGAACTGCCAGTCGTCCTCACCGCCGCCCGGAGGCAGGAATTCGACTTCTCCACGAAAACTCGCGAAGCGGCAACCGGAGTCCTCAGGCTCGATCCCCTCTATTTCTACTGTCTGGTATTCGGAAGGATAGGTGGACAGATCAGACTCGGAGTCCTCTGGTTCGACCCCTTCTTCATCCTGGTCATCAGGTGAAACGACATCGGGCTCAGGCCCCGCGGTCCAGGAATAGGTGTAGCGGACCATGCCGGCCGCGGTTTTTACGTAGATGGCCTTTTCTTCCCCATCATCGTATCCGGCCGGGAACTCCGCCGACACGGTCCCGCCGTCGGACGATACCACCTTCTCACCGGTATCTACCACGACCGAAAAAGCACTCTTTCCGTCCTTGTCCGTGAGATCGATGCACGCGCGGGTTATTCCGCTTTGCAGCCCCGCCGCGTCTATACTCGCACTGATGGAATCTCCCGCGTGATTGAGCCCGAGATGGAGATAGCCACTCTCATCCCCGCCGGTCCAAACATATGTGTCGACCTTGACCTGCAGCGTCAGCTCGACCTTTTCTCCGCCCTTGTAAGTGGCTGCCGGGCTGCTCCAGGTCGCCGAAGATTGGAAACGGTCTCCGACATCGGGGAGGCTATGACTGTATGTGGATGAACCGTCGCTGATCGAGTATTCCGTATTCTCAGTGGATTCGTACGGGAAAGCTGTAACGTCCGTCTGTTTCCAGTAGCCTTCTTCGCCTGAAGCCTGTGCCCCGGTTGGCGCCAGTTGCAGCACCGCCGGCATTATCAGAAGGAAGAGCAGAAGGATGATGACACCGCATAAGAACAGACCAGTCCCGAGACCGCGCAAATTTCCTCCCATTATCCCGCCGCCTTGGTGAAGAGAGCGCAAAAGCAGATCCAGGTCATAGAGAAGGCAAAAACCCTCGCTGTTCCGAAAATGCTTCATTTGCCAGCCTTATTAGCAGCATTATACCGTAAACTAACATTTCCCCATATGCCCTCCTGATCTCAATAATCTAGCTTCAGCGGGCTTGTTAAGGTTTCAAACGCTGGTTGTCCCTTCTCACCTCGAGTATCCTGCTTGATATAGTGCTGGTTATGGGAGCGGACAACTCATCATTCTGAACGAGGAAACGGTCAAAAACCGCAAATCCGTTCAATTTCGCCACTGACCCCGCCATAAGCACCAATTACCGGATTTTTAGTGACAATATGTATGGAATATTGTCATATGGATGTTGAGAAGATGCGGAAACATGTTGTAACGGGGTTACGGGACGAAAAGGACAAGGGCGAAGATGGAGAAGGGGATAAAGAGACCGGCGACAGGAACCCCGGCCACGCTAACGGCCCTCGCGGTCCTCGCGCTCAGCATGGTGACCGCGCCTTGGCCACAGGCGGTTCGAGGTGAAATAGTCAGATCTTGCGGTGTGACAATCAATTGTCCGCCCTGCGCGTGCTGACGGTCGTAATCCAGAGGCAAACCAGAGGAATCGAGGAAGAACCGTCACCGCGCGGCCTGCAAACGGGGCCGCCCTTCGGGGCGGCCCCTCCTATTGAAGGGGGGGTCGTGTCTTCATGGATTATGTTTCAGAAAGCCGCCAGACTGCCTGCTTACCCGCGGGGAAATTGAATTCTGAAGATATGACATCCTCTTCATGTTGTTTGCCGGTCGTCCTTCATGAGATGCCGTTCGCAGTCGATAAAGAACCAGTGGCGGTTTGCGCTCAAGATACGGTAGTTTACTGCCGTTGTAAATATAGATAGAGGAGCGCTGTAGCAACTATATACTCACAGCAACAAGCGATGGAGGATGGGATGGGAGGTTTGAGAAAACACCTTGCCGCCAGTGCCATCATATGCGCCTTATTTATGGTCTGCGCCGTCCTGGCCGTCTTCTCCGGCGTGCCGGTATCATCGCCGGTGGCGGAGGGCGTCGAGACCGCCGAGGCGGCTGCGGCTTCGTCGCATTGTCCCGACGATATGTCGCCCGGGTTGGCATCGCTGGAGGCACCCAGGCCCACGGAGGATGCGGACGGCGGTACGGTTCCCACCCCCGTAGCTGCAGTAACTCCAGAGGCAGCGGCCCCGCCCGAGCCTTCCCAGCCGGCGCCGGAGCCGGAGCCGGAGGAAGCGCAAGTCCCCGACAGGCCTACCGCCAGTGCGGTCAATCCCGACCGCCCCTCACCGACAGATTTCACAGCCCAGTTCGACACCGGCAGCGGGGACGTGGATATGTCCTGGACCGGGGTTTCGGGGGCATGGATCTATATCGTGCTGAGATGGAGTGAAGACGATTTCAGCTCCATGCTCGGTATCTTCCAGCAGTTGGCCGTCCTGGACCCGTCCCTGGCCTCGCTGGTGTCGGACCTCGACACGCAGCTCTCCCGCCTCGACCAGCCCGGGCTGACCTATACGGAGAGGAACAGCATCCTGGACGACGTCGAGGCGGATGTGGATCCCCTCATGTTTGCGCTGGTAAGGACGGCGGGCGCGGAGGGGCTGATGGACGACATCGTGGATCTGTCCGACTATTATACGGTCTGGTTCAGCACCACTTATACCGACGGCAGTACCAGCGGCAACACCTACTATCTCTACGGGGTCTCGGCGTGGTTCTGGGGCGGCGATACCAGTCCCGTCTCCAATTGCGAAGGCGTGTATACCGTGCAGAACGTGGGCGGGAGCCCGGCGACACCAACGGGCTTCACCGCGACCGCGTACGATCCGGGCGTAGCGCTCGAGTGGAATCCCAATACCGAAGCAGACCTGGCCGGATATAACGTCTACCTGAGGCAGGGCGGCAATGATATCCTGCTCAACCCTTCCCTCATCACTACCGGCACCGAGTTCTTCTACGATGCCGGTACCGTCGGCCAGACCTACAGTGTGAGGGCTTATGACGTCTTCGGCAACCGGAGCAACCGCGCCAGTGCGGTATCCGTCCTCGCCCCGGCGACTTACTACTATGCCGACGATCCGGGTTGGACCGATGCCGCCGGTACCTGGGTGCTAGAGAACTATACCTCGTATGGGGGATATGTCCTCAGGGTGGCCCAGGATCCTCCATCCAGAACGGGTTTCACCTTCACCGGAAGGCGGGTGAGGCTCTACTGCGCAACCTACTGCCAGAGCGGCGACGTCCGCGTGTGGGTGGACGGCGTGGACCGGGGGACCTACAGCCTCTATAGCCTGGACCCGGTCTGGGGCGTTTCGATCTATACCATATCCGGCTTGAAAAAAGGCGTTCCCCATACCATAGAGCTGGAGTGCATGGGAACGGGGGGCACGACCATACCCGACAGCGATCCGCCTACCGTGGGGACTTTCGTCAACGTGCAATACCTCGAGGTTAGATAGGAATATCGAGCCAGGAAAAGAAAGCGAAAAGCGGTCGCAAAGTGGCTGGCAAGAGAGGGGCCGCCCCCGGGGGCGGCCCCGCGTGCTGGGGAGTGGGCGTGCAGGTGTCATTGAGAAATGCGGGATGCGGGACGAGACTCGAACAGTCCCGTAGGCGGGAGGCGGAACAAGGGAGACGGAATACGGGTCAATATATAGCGAAAGTGAACGTTTTGGCCGATAACTGTAATAGGAAGCTTGGCGGAAGCCGCGATGCAGTCATCTAAAGGAGGTCATAGCCAGACAACCGATCGCGTTGGAAGGAGTAAACCGGCCCGGCATATAATATGATTTATGTAATACCCTTCGCGAGGATAGGGCCGGTATAATGCGAAAGAGACAATATATGGGTTACGTTACCGTTGAGGAGAGCGGAGGATTCTTGGGCAGTCTGAGGCGCAGATTAGGCTTGCATATCGAACCTGTAAGCTCCAGGCGATGGAGCCTGCGTGTAGCTTTTATCTTCGCCGTTCTGGGCATACTGGTCGTCGTGTCCTTTTTCATCTATATGTCGCGCGTCAGAAGCACTCCCAGCGGCGGTTCCAACTATGCTTACGGGGAGCAGACTTACACGCAGGCCAAGACGGAGCTGACCGCGCCCGACAACATCGCGGTCACCGTGGATAAGGGGGCGACCATCACCTGGGACGGCAGCGACGACATACGCATCATCGGCTACAACGTCTACCGCTTCAAGGCAAGCGAAGATCCCGGATCCAAGGTCAACGCGGCCATCATCTCGGACAACGTCTATCACGATGACGAGGGCACCATGTTCAACAGCTATGCCGTCTCCACCGTGGACACCAACGGCAGGGAGGGCAAGATCTCCGCCCCCGTCGTCGCCGTGGCGGAGCCGGTATCCCTAACCGGGCTCACGCCCACGCAGAAGCCGGAGCTGATCCAGAACAAGACCTTCACCGATACGCCCCAGCAGTCGCTTCCCCCCACCATGGTGGGATGCACGGCCGATGGTGCTACCTATCTTGGTGTCTGGTATCTCGAGCATTACAACGAGGTGACCGGTAAGCAGCTCATGGTCACGCCGTATTACGGCGATAGCTTCAGCTTCACCTTCACCGGCGACAGCGTGGCGGTTATCTCGACGCGGCACTGGAACTACGGCATCATGGACGTCTATATAGACGGGGAGCTACGGCAGCAGGTCGACCTGTACTCTCCGGAGGTGGTGGTGAACGACACCGTGTTCAGCACCTCCGGCCTGGGCTCCGGGGCGCATACCATCAAGCTGGTATGCACCGGCCGCAAGAACCCAGACGCCAACTTCACCTTCATCAACGTGGAGGCTCTGCAGATAAAATAGGTCGATATAAGCGAGGGTCAAACAGCAGGAGCCCGCTTGCGGGCTCTTTTATGCTCGTCTATCACCCTGACAGGGATTCATCCATGTCTTCTGAGATCGAAGATCTTCATGCCGGTCAGCATGGCCGGGAAGTACTCAAGCAGGTTCGGATAAGCTTCTATCCCTTCAGCATCAGGTAATCGACGTTGATATTATGCATATCATCGGGGAATGGAGGGGGCTCTATTCCCATCTCCTCACACCATGCCAGGAAATCATCGGGCCAGTACGTGATGCTCATTATGCCTAGGTTTTCGACGCGTATGGTGTATGTTCCATATGAGAGCCCGGAAGCTTTGCAGACCTCGAAACCGTACTCCGGTTCGAAAGAGTCCAGGTTGTCGTAGAAGAGGTCGACCGTCTCCGACAGCTCGACCTTTTGAGTGTCTTCGTTGACCACCGTGACCTGGCACGAGCCGCACTGCCAGTAGCGGGCCGAATACAGCGTCAGCTTGCTGCCGTTGGAGGCCACTTCCACGGTCACCTCGACCGCGTCATTCTTGGCGTTGCACACCCACAGCTGTCCGCCGTAGGCGCCGGGGTAGGGCTCCGCTTCCCAGAGCCCCGAAAAGCTGATCGAGTTGAAGGGATACTCCGGCTCATTGAAATCCGTGATGTACTCGGCGGCGCTGGCCGCGGCTACCGGGATGGGAGCACTCTCGTTGCCGCTGGTATCCACGCTGTTCACCGAGACGGCGTCTCCGAGGCCCCCGCCTTCGTAGTAGAAGAAGTCACCCACCAGGGGGGTGGAGTTCAGCTTGACAGGCGGCTCCGCGCCGCCTGGATAGAGGTAGATGTTGAAGCCGGAGAAATCCGGCTCGGTGTTGGCGTAATCCCAGTTGATGCTCAGGCTGTCCACGTCTTTGACCACCACGTTGAAAGGAGCGGCGGGAGGGGAGGTGTCCGGGATGCGCGGGTCCATGGCCACCGGCGTGGACATGCTCAACACGTTTCCGCTCCCGTCCACGGCGGCTACCCAGTAGTACTGGGTGAGCCACCAGATGTAGACGCCATCGTCGAGATAGGAAGTGTCGTTTAATGGGGCCTGGTTCAGTCTGCCCCAGCGGGTAAAGAAGGAGTAGGGGAAGAAAGTGCGATAGACGTTGTATCCCGCCACCTGGGGGTCGTCTACCGGGCTCCATGCCACCAGGAAGGAATCTCCATACCTGGTGACGGTGACATCGGACGGCGCTGACACGGCCGCCCTCCGTCTCGGCGCGGCGACCCCGATCCCTGGGTATGCAAACAGCACCAGGAGCAGGGAAAGGGACACGACCAGAAACACGTTTAGAGATGTCTTTGTAATTGGATCTTTCCAAGGCTTCTTTCGCATCTTCGCCTCCACGCTTTGCCAGATACTCATACCCTATAATCTCACATGTGCCCCGCCCGACATCATCTTTATTTAACGATGATTAGAAAATACTGTCAAGCAAACCAGAACGGCATCCGGCCTGATCGTGCTGTCATTGCGAGGAGCCCGCGGCGAAACAATCCCCTCATGGACACAACCGGCTTCTTTTACAGGGGATCGCTTCGCTTTCGCTCGCGATGACAGTGATGCCCCAGGCCTAAATCCGGGCCTGACCCCCCGGCTTGCATACTACTTCTTGCGGCGGAAGAGCCCCCTGCGCTCGGTCTCCTCCTCCTCGGGGGGAGGGGTGTAATAGTAGTAGTGATAATAGCCGTAGCGGGTGGATGGGGCTATGTTGTTGATGACCAGCCCCAGGATGCGCGCGTCAACCTTTTTCAGCAGCTCGCTGGTGCGCTTGGCGTCGTCCCGGTTGGCCTTGGTATATCCGGCCATGACGATCACGCCGTCCACCTTGGGGGCCAGGGCCATGGCGTCGGATGCGGCCAGCACGGGAGGAGAATCCACCAGTATGAAGTCCGCGAACTCCTTAACGCGCTCGAAGATCGTACGCATGGCCTCCGAGGCCACCAGCTCGGCCGGATTGGGGGGCTTGACCCCCGAAACGAGTACGTAGAGGTTGTTGAACTCAGTCGGTTGCACGGCTTCCTCCAGGGGGACGGTGCCGGAGAGCACGCCGCTTATTCCCTTACCCGGCGATACCTTGAAGTACCTGTCCAGGACAGGCTTGCGCAGGTCGGCCTCGACCAGCAGCACCTTCTTGCCCATCTCCGAAAGGGCTGCCCCCAGGTTTACCATCACCGTGGACTTGCCCTCCTCGGGACCGGCTGAGGTGAAGAGGATGACCCTGTTCTCGCCCTCCAGGTTCAGGAACTGCAGGTTGGTGCGGAGGGTGCGGTACCCCTCAACCGCCGGGTGCTGGGGCATAACGAAGTAGATGATGTGATTCTGGGGCAGGTTCTCCTGATCGACATGCGGGATCTCGCCGATGATGGAGGTGTCGTAGTACTTCTCGTAATCCTCACGGGTACGCAGGGTGTCGTCCAGGTACTCCACCAGGAAGGCCAGGCCTACCCCGAGGATGAGGCCCAGGAAGATGGCCAGGATGGCGTTGCGCGTGGGGCGCGGGCTGGTCTTGCTTCCCGGTTTGGCCGGCTGCACTATCTCCAGGCCGCGCTGCTCCAGCGATTCCGCGATCCTCAGGGTGATGTACTTTTCGTACAGGGACACCCACAGGTTCACGGCGCGCTGTGCCTCGTTGAGCACCTCGGCGGGTACGTCGCCCCCGGTATACTGATTTACTTCCTCCGCGGCCTGCTGGATCTCGTCCTCGACCTCCTGGATGCGGTTCCACACCTCCCGCCGCGCCTCGCTTATCTCCCGGATGGCGGCGAGCTGACGGCTGGCGATGTACTCCTCCGCGTATGCCTGGGCTACGTCCTGGGCGAGCAGGGGATCGGTATCGGTGATGATGATGTCGAAGATATTGGTGCGCTCGACCTGCTGAACGTCGACCATCGAGGCGAGCTGGGAGGAAGTGGGTATCTCGTCGGGGATGTATACGTCCTCCCCCTCCTGGCGCAGCTTGGCGTTCTCCTCGTACTTGATCTCCAGCGCGATCTCCACCGCCTGGGCCATGGTGTCCGTCTTGATGATCTCCGTCTGGGTCTGGATGTAACGGTCGGGATCGAAAAGGGCGGAGGTGAAGAAACTGCCCAGCACCGATTCCGACGCCGAGCTGACCTCGCTGAGTATCTCCACCTTGGATTGGTACACGGGTGCCTGCAGGAAGGTGAAGATGAGGGTGAGGGCGAGAACGACGGCCACCGTGCCGATGATTATCCACCGGCGGTTGATGAGCACGTTTATGTAGTCTCTTAACTCCAAACCCACACTCCGTTACAGCCGTTTGCCGGCGGGGGCCGACTTGCCTCTTTACTCTCTAACCTGGTTTATCGGCCTCCCGGAAATTCTATTTAATGGTAGATGTTTCTCTACAAATGTACAACGACGTGCCTCAGCATACCTTTAGACCTCACATGCGGAGAGATTGTTGCACCGCGATGGGCTGCCGGGACATATGACCCCCTGCATGATAGTGCTAGAATCATCGCATCAGCAGGGAATAATAAAAGATATAGGTGTATTCAGATCAGCGGCATCATCCACACGGCCGCACGGATGTAAAGGAGAAATAACGATGGCTGGACCCAACGACGCTACGGGCTTCACAGCGGAGACAAATGAGGCTGTGGAGAAGCACGAACACCTGGACTGGGAGGACAGGGAGGACTGGGAGGCCGCCAGCAAGGGCTTCATCGCCAGCCTCGACCCCCCGGTGATCAAGGACGCGGGAGGCCGGACCGTATGGGATCTGGAACAATATTCATTCCTGGAGGAAGAGAACGCTCCATCCACCGTTAATCCCAGCCTGTGGCGCCAGGCGCGGCTGAACATGTATCACGGCCTGTACAAGGTGATAGACCGCATCTACCAGGTGCGCGGCCACGATCTCTCGGTGATGAGTATCATCGAGAGCGATAGCGGCTATATCGTCATAGACCCGCTCATCTCCACCGAATGCGCCGCGGCTTCCATGGAGCTGGCCTACGAGCACCTGGGCAGGAAACCCGTGGTGGCGATGATCTACACCCACAGTCACATCGACCACTGGGGAGGGGTCAAGGGAGTGATATCGGACGAGGACGTCGCGGCCGGCAGGGTCCAGGTCATCGCCCCGGAGGGCTTCGTCGAGGCGGCGGTGAGCGAGAACGTCATGGCCGGCAACGCCATGACCCGCCGGGCCAGTTACATGTACGGCAACTTGCTGCCCAAGGGCCCCCGCGGGCAGATTGACGGTGGCCTGGGAAAGACGACCTCTTCGGGTACCATCACCCTCATCGAGCCCACGGTCACCATCGAGAAGACCCCCACCGAGCTCGAGGTCGACGGGGTAAAGATCGTCTTCCAGCTCGCGCCGGATACCGAGGCCCCCTCCGAGATGCATTTCCACTTTCCCCAGTTCAGGGCCCTGTGTATCGCGGAGAACTGCACCCATAACCTGCACAACCTCTACACCCTGCGCGGCGCCAAGGTGCGTGATGCCCAGGCCTGGGCATACTACGTCAACGAGGCGATAGAACTCTTCGGCGCAGAGACCGATGTGGTATTCGCCAGCCACCACTGGCCCACCTGGGGGCACGACAGCTGCCTGGAGTTCCTCAAGAAGCAGAGGGACATGTACAAATACCTGCACGACGAGGTCCTGCGCCTTGCCAACCACGGCCTCACCATGCTGGAGATCGCCGAGGAGATAGAGCTGCCACGGGAGTTGGCCAGCGAATGGTACAACCGTGGCTATTACGGTTCCGTCAGCCACGACGCCAAGGCGGTCTACCAGAGGTACCTGGGATGGTTCGACGGCAACCCCGCCAACCTTCACCCCCTGCCGCCGGAGGATGCCAGCAAGAGGTACGTCGAGTTCATGGGGGGCGCCGAGGCCATCCTCTCCAGGGCGCGGGAAGCATACGGCAAGGGAGAGTACAGATGGGTGGCCGAGGTGGTCAACCACCTGGTCTTCGCGGAGCCCGACAACCAGGCGGCAAAGGAGCTGCAGGCCGATGCCCTGGAGCAGCTGGGCTACCAGGCGGAGTCGGGCCCCTGGCGCAATTTCTACCTCACCGGAGCGAAGGAGCTGCGCGAAGGCGTGGTTAAATCAGACACCCCCACAACCAGTGGAGGAGACGTGGTCTCGGCCATGAGGATCGAGATGATCTTCGATTACATGGCCGTACGGCTCAACGGGCCCAAGAGCGAGGGGCATGCCATGAGCATAGGCTTCGATTTCACCGATACTGCGCGGTATTATCTACTTACGGTGGAGAACGGGGTACTGAACCACAGCAGCGGCAAACCGGCAAAGCCAGCCGATGCCACGCTCACCCTCACCAGGGCAGCTCTGGACGATGTCCTCACGCAGGCATCGACCGTGCAAGACAAGATGTCCTCCGGCGAGATCAAGATAGAAGGCGACGCACAGAAGCTCGCCGAGCTCTTCGGCCTCATGGACGACTTCGATCCCTGGTTCAATATCGTCACTCCGTGAGGGATGACCTTTGTCTCAGCCCGGGAGCACAGGAGAAAAGGATGCGGATATCGCAGTGGGATAAAAGCCGTTACTTGATGACAAAGGAATGAAAATGGAGGAGAAAACGGTGCAGAAAAGGGAACAGAAGACAATGACTGGAAAAGGGCTTAAAACGCCGCGCGCTGCAGCCATCGCGGGAATACTCTTCGCGGTGCTCATAGCCCTGAGTATCTTGCTCATCCGGTTTTCCCTGCCTTCAGACCCTGCCGATGCCGGCAAGTGGCTCAGCGACGGTGCCAGCAGGACGTCGGTGGTAGTCGCCGCCAACCTCGTGCCTTTCGCGGGTATCGCTTTTCTGTGGTTGATCGGGGTGATACGTGACCGCATGGGCGAAATGGAGGACAAGTTCTTCGCCACGGTGTTCATGGGCAGCGGCCTGCTCTTCGTGGTGCTGCTCTTCGGGGCGACGGCTGTACTCATCAGCATCCTGGCAACCTTCAATTCTGCACCCGTAACGGTTGCGGAGACCGAGATCTGGGACCTCGGACGCCAGACCACCTTTGCGCTGCTCAACGTCTTTGCCATGAGGATGGCTGCGGTGTTCATCATCTCCACCTCTGCCATTGCCCTGCGCACCGGGGTGTTCTACCGCTGGCTGGCTTTGCTCGGCCTGCTTATCGCACTGGTCCTGCTCGTAGCCGCGGGCTCCGTGCCGTACCTGAACCTGCTCCTGCCCTTCTGGGTATTGCTGGTCAGCGTGAACATCCTCATCAGCAACCTGCGCGAGAGGGGTGGTCTGAAGGCGGCACCGCTCCAGTGAGGCATAGGGGCAAGGCCTCGCCTTGTGCCCGGGCCATGACTATAATCGCGAGCGAAAGCGAGGCGATCCCCTGCAGGAACATTACGGCTTGCTTCCATAGGGGTCTTGATATCTTGCACCTGCGGCGCAAAGCGCAACGCTGGACCCTAGTCTCCCCTTACGCCGATGGTGACGTGGCCGACGTTGCGTTCCCCCCAGTACATGGCGCGCTCGCAGATGACCGGCTTGTCCGATAGCACCGACACGGATACATCGCTGTCAGGCACCACGTCGTTGGCGCGCAGGGAGAAGCGGGAATTGGGCCCCACCGGAAAGGAGACGAACTCGGTGGTGGCGTCCGGCTTCATAAAGGTGAAGGAGACCACCGCCGCCTCCGGGTTGGGGTTCTGCACCAGCACGTATTCCTCGAACCCCCATGCCGTGGTGCCCTCGGCCAGGTACCACCGGTCGCAGGGAAGAGGGGTGCCTATGGTGTCGTGCCCGCCGGGGGAGGAAGCGCCCTGCCAGTACATGGCGCGCTCGCAGATCACCGGCACGTTGGAGGAGATGAAGGTGGAGAGGTCGGTGTCCTCGCAACCCGGTACCTCGTCGACGTGGATGGTGAAGCGGGACTGCCCCGGGATCAGGATGCCGTAGGGGACCACGCTGCCGTCGGGGAGCATGAAATTCACCGACGCCGCCGCCTCCTGCAAGCCCGGATTCTGCACCAGCACGTATTCGTCGAACCCCCATGCCGTGGTGCCCTCGGCCAGGAACCACACCCGGCTGGTGGAGGGGGTGCCTATAGAATCGTGGCCCAGCGCCTTGTTGTCCCGGTACATGGAGCGCTCGCAGATCACCGGCGCCGAGGCCTCCACGGTGGTGGAGACGTCGCTCTCAGGCACCACCTGGTTCACGTTAACGGTGTAGCGGGACTCACCGGCCACGGGGAAAGCGTATTCCTGTGTTTCTCCGCCCGGCTTCATGAAGGTCATGGTGACGTCTACCGCGTCGGGGTTGGGGTTCTGCACCAGCACGTAGGTCTCGAAGCCCCAGGCCGTGGTGCCCTCGGCCAGGTACCAGGTGGGGGAGGGCTCGGCGACCCCGATGGAGTCGTGGCCACCCTCGCGCGTGGCCTGGCCCTGTGGGGTCCAGTACATGGCCCGCTCGCTGATGATTGGCTGGCTCCCCTCCACCCTGGTGGAGACGTCGCTGGAATCTACGAAGGAGTTGACCAGGATGGTGAAGCGCGAGTTCTCCGGTACCTGGAAGACGGCCTGCTGGGTCTCACCGCCCGGCTTCATGAAGGTGTAGGTGACGTCGGTGGGGGAGTCGTTGGGGTTCTGCACCAGCACGTAGGTCTCGAAGCCCCAGGCCGTGGTGCCCTCGGCCAGGTACCAGGTGTCGGAGACGGGCGGGATGGTGTTGTTCAACTTCACGCTGCGCGCGTCCGATGCGCTGTTGCCGGCGGTGTCGTAGGCCCTGGCTTCTATATTATAGGTGGCGCCGTCCTCGTATTCCCGTGTGTCCCAGTCCCAACGGTAGGGGGCCGTGTCGTCGGTGTATGCGAGCACCCCGTCCACGCGGAACTCCACCCTGTCGATGCCGTAGTAGTCCTCCGCGTCCACCAGCACCCCCACCGTCCCGGCCAGCACCGATCCGTCGGCCACGTTGGTGATGGTGCAGTTAGGGGGCACGAAATCGTATCCCAGGAAGAGGAAGTGCTCGCCGCAGTAGGGGCGTGCGTTGCCGGGGCCCGCGCCGTTGACGTCACTGATCACCAGGTCGTCGAAGCCCCCGGGGTCGTCGTCCAGGTTGGCCGAGGCGAGGCAGAACCCGAAGGCGTCGTTGGTCTCAGCGCCGTAGAAGACCATGCCCGCCTCGCTCGCCAGGTCCACCTGGGCGGGCCAGGGGTCCTCGCCGTGCACCAGCCAGGCTACACCGCAGTTGGGCCTGCCGGTTTTGCCGGTGTTGGGGGCGCCGGTGGCCAGGTCCATGACGCCGTCCGCGTCGAAGTCGAGCACGCTCACGTCGCGCCCCGCGCCGGCCCCTGTCGCGGGTCCGTAGACCGTGACATCCGGAGCCTGCGAGGCTAGGTCGATGACGGCGGGCAGGCCGCCGCCGAAGATTACGTCCACCTCGCCGCACCCCGGACGGACGTTGCCCGGCCCTCCCGTCCAGATGTTACCGAAGACGAGGTCGCCGGTAGCATCGCCGTTCAGGTCCTCCAGGGGCCGGGTGACCGAGGTGGGGAAGCCGGAGTTCACGGCGGGCCCGTAGACGGTGCAGTTAGCGCCGGTCGAGAGGTCCAGGCTGTCGGGAAAGGAACCCCGGGCGCGGCCGTTGACCACGTAGGCTTCCCCGCACCCCGCGCGGCCGTTGCCGGGCCCGGAGGCCTGGAAGGCTCCTATAACGATGTCGTCGTAGATATCGCCGTTGAGGTCGCCGGCTGAGACTGGGAACCCGCAGTAGTCGAAGGCGTCGATGCCGTTTATGGGTAGATCGGGGCCGATTGGATCGGCATGGCTCCATGTAAGGGAAGACCAGTCTGTATCGTTACGGCCCCATACTACGTATGCCCTGCCCGTTGCCGCTTCGCCGACCGTCCAGACATGGGTGGAGTCCGTAGCATCTATCTCATTAAGATGTTGGCTGAAGGCAACACCCTCTGGCATCCAGGAGCTGCCGCCGTCGGTGGTTTTTAGTACGGTCCCGTTATCTCCCACCGCCCATGCCGCAGTGGTGGTGACAGCGGATACCCCTCTGAGGAAAGTGGTCCCGGTGCTCTGGTTCGACCAGCCAGAACCGTTGTAGTAGAGGATGGTGCCGCCGTCTCCGACCGTCCATGCGTAGTAGTTGGGGGCGGAATAAACCGTGCTGACGGAGCGGAGGTTCTGCAGTGTAAGGCTGTCGGTTTCCTCACTCCAGCCGGAGCCGTTGTAATGGAGTATAGTCCCGTTGTCACCCACCGCCCATGCGTTGTTGGCATCGATTGCGCATACGCCGCTCAAGTTCTCGCTCGTGAGGCCGTGAGTGACCTCCGACCAGCTCGCACTGTTGTAATAGAGTATCGTACCGCCGTCGCCTACGGCCCAGCCGTAGAAATTCGGCGAGGTGCCATACATACTGACATCGCGCAAAGTCGTGGTGACCGGGCTGGTTTGCTGGGCCCATGATGATCCACCCCACTTGATAATGGTGCCCTGAGAACCAACCGCCCAGACATTGCTCGCATCGGTTGCTGAAACCCCATGCAGATCCCTCGCGATATTATGGAAGCCGGTGTCCGCAACGTTCCAGCTGGTTCCATCGGTTGTGCGGTAGATTGTGGTGTCTACACTTATGTATCTGCCTACAGCCCATCCACTGGTATTGCTGATCATGGAGATATCATTAATGGAATCCCTGCTTGCTCCACCTTGCGCTGACCAGTTCGTACCATCATAGAAGCGCACGCCGCCGTTGGACATGGGAGCGCTGAAGATGATGTCGTCGTATCCATTCCCGTCGATGTCGCCGGCTGCGACGCTCATGCCGCACAGCTCGCCCGCGTTGGCGCTGGACATATAGAGGTCGGGCAGGGTGGTATTGAAATCCCAGGACGAGGGAAGGCTGGGATCACCGAAGATCACCGCTACCCCACCTGCGCCGTTTGCTACCGTGCTATCCAGATAGGCTCCGATGATGATATCTGCGATATCGTCATCGTTGACATCTCCGCACGTGATGGAATTACCGATGAGGCTTCCGTACCAGCCGTTTATGGTCACGTCGGCGCCCGTGCCCAGGTCCACGTCCGGGGAGATACTGGTGCGGCCGTAATAAACGTATACCTTACCAGTGTAGAGGTATGGGAAGGATTTTCCTCCAAGGTCGTGTCCAAGGATCAAGTCAGATATGCCGTCGTCGTTGACGTCGCCGGTGGCAGTCGCGATCTCAGGATAATCGCTGTATATCTCGTCCTCGTTGCCCCCGTACATGTAGGAGTCCTCGGCTCCGGCGGCGGTGTCTTTCTCCACCGGCGCCGCCAGGGCGGGCAGTAGCGAGAAAGCCAGCAGCAATACAACGGCGAGAGCGATAACCAGGGTGGGACGGCCTAGCGGTCTCTTCATCTTCATGCCCCCTACAGGTCGCATCCTCACGGGCCCAAATGACTCTTCCCCCTTGCCCCGCCCGTGTCAATATTATACTTCACCGCGGTGCTGCCAATGCGGTTGGATCTGCCCCCATAGAGGCCTTAAGAGTAGAAGCCGTCCAATTATGGAAGTGGACGTCCTTGCAAGGCCCCGTTAACGCGCTCCGCGTCCGGACCTCAACAACCTGTATATGATCAGCAGCATCATCCACATGGTTACCAACTCACACCGATGACCATGAACCGGTTAAAGGATTCTCCCGGCTCGAGATCCTCCATGCCCTCACTCGCCGAGCGCTTTTCTCACTTCCTGTGCGAACTCGTCCGCGGCATCGGGTCCCCAGCCGGTGATGATATTGCCGTCCGCCACCACCGGCTCGTCCACCACCACCGCTCCCGCGTCGGCCAGCGCGTCCCTTCTGCTCGAAGAGACGGTGGCCTCAACACCCTGCAGTATGCCCGCGTTGGCCAGGATGACGGGAGCGATACAGATGGCCGCCACGGTCTTTCCTGCCGCATCCATCTCCTGCACGATGGCGTGTAATGCCGGGTGCTCGAAATATTCAATCATGCCCGTGCCGCCTACGAGGACCATCGCTTCGTAATCTCCCGGGTCAGTCTCTGCGATGGCGATGTCGATGGGGTACACGTTGCCCCTGTCGCCCGTCGCGTCCTCGCCGCTGGCGTTAGCGACCACCAGGTCGTAACCGTCTCCACTCAGTACCTGGAGCACCGCGTTGCATTCCGTTTCGTTGACGTCGCTGTCTGCTACGACCACCAGCACCTTGCCTTGTGTGGGGGCTGCCGGCTCCACAGGGGTTGTTTCGTGTGACTGCTCCTGCGGCGCGGTCGCGGTATCGCCGTCGCCGCAACCTGCCATCAGCGTCAGCGTGATTGCCAGCGCGATGAGTGTGATTAGAGCGGTGAAGAGTCTCTGCCTGTTTATCATGGGAACACCTCCTCCCTCCCGCGATTCCCTATTATCAATTCTGCATTTTTTCGCACGTGTTTGACAACAACCCAAACGCTTCTCGGTCAGGCCTTCTGCATATCGGGAGGCTGCTGTCATCGCGAGCGCAGCGAAGCTATCCCCCATGAAGATGCTGCATGCGGCTGGCTGCTGTCATCGCGAGCGCAGCGAAGCGATCCCCTTAGTACCAGTCAAGTTTATCGATCAGGTCTTCCCACTTATCGTTGAAGTCCGTGATAAGATCGTTCTTTTTTCTTCTTGAACCGCCCTTGATCTGTTTCTCCCTTAATATCGCATCGTAGATATTCTCAAATATCTCGAAGTAAACAAGCTTTTTGACGTTATATTTTCTGGTAAATCCCTCAATGAGTCCTTCTTTGTGCTCAAGGGCTCTACGTAGAAGGTTATTGGTCACACCTGTATAAAGAACGGTGTTGTACTTATCAGTCATGATGTAAACGAAGTAGGTTCTCTCGAGTGATTCTTGGTCAGCTCTATGTGCCTCTATTTCCGACACCTTCACCTCCTTTGCGATTCTAACGAGTAACCTTGGCGTTTCGGAGGGGATTGCTTCGTCGCGGACTCCTCGCAATGACAGCAAAGGCAGGGGGGATTGCTTCGTCGCGGACTCCTCGCAATGACAGGGTACAACCTTACACCGACACATAGTTGCGGAGGGGATTGCTTCGTCGCGGACTCCTCGCAATGACAGCAAAGGCAGAGGGGATTGCTTCGTCGCGGACTCCTCGCAATGACAGTAGGATATGACCCCGCGATGACAGGAGAGGGGGATTACTTCCTTACCTTGCGCCTGTTCTTTCCCTCGCCCTCACTCTCTCCGTAATTGTAGTGGTAGGGCGAGTAATAGCCGTAGCCGTAGCGGCCGGCCATCTCCACGTTGTTGATGACCACGCCGAGGATGCGCGTCTCCACCTTGCCCAGGAGCTCCACGGTATGCTTTGCGCCGTCTCGCGTGGCGATGTTGTGGCTTGCCACCACTAGTACCCCATCCATCATGGGGGCCATGGCGATGGCGTCGGAAACCGCGAGTACGGGAGGGGCGTCCACGATGACGTAGTCATATGTATCGCGCAGTTGCTGCAGCAGGCTCTGCATGGCCTGCGACGCTACCAGTTCGGCGGGGTTGGGGGGCTTCACGCCCGACATGAGCACGTAGAGGTTCTCGTTGCCCGTCTCCGTGATCGCCTCGTTCAAGGTCGTGGTGCCCATGAGCACGTCGGTGACGCCCTTATGCTCTTTCTCTACTATGAGCTTACCCAGGACGGGGCGGCGCAGGTCGGCCTCGACCACCAGAACCCTGCGGCCCATCTCGGACATGGCCGCTCCCAGGTTGATGGCCACCGAGGTCTTCCCCTCCTCGGGGCTGGAGGAGGTTATCATGATCAGCCGCGTACTGCCGTCCAGGTTGAGGAATTGTATATTGGTGCGCAGGTTGCGGAAACCCTCCGCCGCGGGACTTTCCGGCCGCGTGAAGTAGATGACCTCGCGCTCCTCCTCGCCCACGGGGGTCGTGCGGGCAATCTCCCCGATGATGGAGGCCCCGTAGCTGCGCTCGAAGTCCTCGCGCGTCTTCAGGGTGTCGTCGAGGTAGTCGACGAGGAAGGCCATGCCCACTCCCAGGATCAGCCCCAGGAAGAGGGCGAGGATGGCGTTGCGGGTGCTGCGCGGGCTGACCTTCACGCCCGCCTCAGCCACCTCGATGACCTCCAGGCCGCGCTGTTCCAGCGCCTCGGCGATGCGCAGGCTCATGTATTTCTCGTACAGGGTGGCCCACAGGCTCACTGCCTGCGCCGCCTCGGCCTCGAGCTCGGGCGGGATGTTCTCGTCGGCGTACTGCTTTATCTCCTCGGCGATATCGGCTATCTGGGTCTCCAGCTCGGTGATGCGGTTCCAGACCTCCTTGCGCGCGTCGCTTATCTGCTTGATGGCCGAGAGCTGGCGGTCGAGGATATACTCGTCGGCGTAGGCCTGGGCGATGTCCCGTGCCAGCAATGGGTCTCCGTTGGTGACCGCTATCTCGAAGACGTTGGTGTTCTGGTTGCGCTCTACGCTTACGCTTCCCATGAGCTGCTCGGGGGAGGGGATGGACTCGGGGATAAAGACGTCCTCGCCCTCCTCCTCCGCGTAGGCCAGCTCCTCGTAATTGTACTCCAGGCGGTCGTAGACGGCCCGGGCCAGGGTCTTGGTGCCGATGATCTCCGCCTGGGTCTGTATGAAGGTCTGGGGGTCGTTGAAGGCGAGGGAGAAGAGGCTGTCGGAGGCGGACTCCCCGGCGCGGTTGATGTCCGCCAGGATCATCACCCGCGACTCGTACACCGGGTCCTGCAGCAGGGAGAAGACGAGCGCAGCCACCACCACCAGGGCCGTTACCCCGATGATGACCCACTTACGCGCGACGATGACGTTTATGTAGTCCCTTAGCTCCATGGCTTCCTAATTATAGCGCATGATTCTGCAAACCAAAGGGGGGTGCCCCACCCGGGGCAACCCCCTCGTGGTATTACTCCGTATCAGCTACCTTCCGTATGCCAGGCTCCTCGATGCGCCGCCGGGTAACTAGAATATCTCCGGTACGCCGATGGAATCGTGGCCGCCCTGCTTACCATCGTATTCGAAGTACATGGCGCGCTCCGCCACCACCGGCTTGTCTGAAGTCACCTTGGTGGAAACGTCGGTGTCCCCGAGGCCATCCAGCTCGTTCAGTTGTATCGACTTACGCGTCCCCGCCGGCAGATCGAAGGTGTAGTCAGGTGCATTAGAGCCCGGCGGCAGCTGGAACTCCAGGGTAACCGTGGCGTTCTCGGTGGTCGGGTTCTGCACCAGCACCCAGGTGCTGAACTCGCCGCCGGTGTAGCCCTCGGCCAGGTACCAGGTGGTCTTGGGCATATAGGTTCCGATGGAGTCGTGCCCTCCCGACTTGCCGAAGTAGGTGAAGTACTCGGCGCGCTCCGCCACCACCGGAACGGTCGCCGTCACCTTC
>JAFGDU010000149.1 GCA_016931915.1 Actinomycetota bacterium | reverse complement strand
GTCGCGCGGTCGTCGCTCATGGGCATGGTCTCGATGTGCACGTCCGTCAGGTAATTGAGGTCCTGGTTGGAGGTGCCGAAGAATCCCTGCTCCGGATTGAGCAGGCGGGGGTTCTTCTCCGGGGGATGAAATCCCTTCCAATCGTAGGCCTCGTCCCATCCCGGCAGGGGCAGTACGCCCCTCCACCCCTCCGGCTTGATGGGACAGCGGCCGCTCATCTGGTAGCCGATATTACCCGCCGAGTCGGCCAGGCCCCAGTTGAAGCTGAGGGCATCGCAGCGAGCGAGGTGGTCCATGGACTCCTCCACCGTACGGCTGCGGTAGTGGCGGCTGAACTCAGCGAAGGTAAGGGCACCGGCATCCCGGTGGGAGATGGCCAGACAGAGATAGTAACCGTCCTCGGATGGTTCTCCCTCCAGCACCCCGTGTACGTTCTCGTAGTAGCGCACGGTAACGGGCTCGGCATCCTTGACCTTGATCGTTTCCTCCCGCACCTCGAAGGGAATCCACTCATCGCCGCGCCTGTATTTGCCATCCTTGACCTCTTCCAGGAAGTAGTCCATGACGTCCATGCAGCTGTAGGTGGCGCTCCAGGAGAGGTAGTTCGTCCTTCCCAGGGCCGGCGCAGCGGTATCCCCGGTATGTACACCCCCATGCAGTAGAAATCGCCCACGCGCATGAATATCTCCTGCCAGAGCGCGGGCAGCCGCGCTGAATCCAGCTCCGGGCTGCCGCAGAGTATGGCCTTGCCCGTGGCAGTCCTGGAGCCGGCGATCATCCAGTGACTGCTGGTGCGCTCGCGGGGCAAGACGGCCCACCTGACCGTCTCCGGCACGTAGGGATCGGGCATCTTCACCTTGCGCAGCTTCTCCAGGTATTCCTCGTCCGGGTCCTCGGTCATGTAGGTGAAGATCTCCGCGAGCATGGCCGGGGTGACGCCCTTCTGGATCATCTGGACGATGACCTTGCGTATCCAGCCCTGGGTCTCGTCCATGTCCACGATGGACATGATCTTGCCGATGGCGATGCAGTCCGCGGTGGTCCAGGGCTGCGGCACGTAGCCGATGAGGCCGAACTCCGCGGGTGGGTCCTGGGCGAACTGGTCGTTGACGCCGCGGCAGAAGGCCTCCATCTCCTCGCGCGCATCCTCCTCGAGCATTCCCTCCTGCTTGCACGAGAACCCCCAGATATCGTACTTGCGCATGGTCCTGTCCATGGCGAGGAAGTTCTCGTTGGGGGGGAGGTTTTCCGACATCTGACCCCGTGCGACCAGGCGCGTGAGCTCCATCTGCATGCCGCGGTCGCATGCCTGAGCCAGCCCCATACCGTAGAGGGCGTCCGGGAAATCGTCCGCAACGATCACCGGTATGCCGTGCTCGTTGCGCCTGACGGTTATCTCCCCTTTGGTCGCCTTGATGCGCTGCTCTTTTTCCTCGATCTCCTGCATCGCAATCCACCTCCCATACAGCTTGCCTGCCATCACGAGGGCTGAAGGAGTGCGGGACGATCCCGGGGGCATAGGAAGGTGCGGTCGAGAGATCCATCCAACGCCACAACCTATGCAACGATTATACTATGAAGCCGGGGGTCAGCCCTCCATTTTCAACGTCGGGGGTCAGGCCTCAACGTCGGGGGCCATGCCTCCACATTCAACGTAATCACCTACAAACGTGATCAGATGAGACCTTGGCCGGTTTAAGCTGAATGCGTGTTAATCGATCAAGGAGATCTTGCCCGTATCGTGCGGCATGCACATCGAGAGAAGCGCATCGTTTTCGCCGGGGGTCAGCCCGGGATTTATCGTGAGGAGCGCAGCTACGTGGCGGCATTCAACGTGATCACCAACGAAAGTGGTCAGACGAAAGCTTTGCCGGATTAAGTTGAACGTGGAGGGCTGATCCCTTAGGGAGTGATGTCCAGGTCCTCGGGCGTGTTGATGTTGAAGAAGGAGCGAAATCTCGGGTCGCAGGCGGCGATCCCGTCTTCCTCCAGATACACGACATCCAGTTTCTGGATGAGCTCGTGTATCTTGAGGCGGCCTTCCATTATACTGGCACGTACGCGGTCAGCGATATCGCTGCTGTAGACGGCGAAGAGCGGCTCGATGTATTCTCCGCGCCGTGGCACGACAGCCTCTCTGCCGGGAGCTATTGCGAGCAGGTGACGTATGAGAACGGGGCTGGGATAGGGCATGTCGCATGCCATTATGAAGACGTATGGGGCGGGCGAGTTACATAAAGCGGTGTACAATCCGACCAGGGGGCCCTTGCCGGGTACGATATCCGTGACGACTCTTACCTGAGCGTCGGCAGACTTGGTGAGGGGTGAATCCTCGTCCTGTACTACAAGCAACACGAGGGGGAATATACCGCGCAGGATGTGGAGTATACGATCGAGGACCGGACTTCCGTCGATATTCAGGAGGGCCTTGTCCATGCCCAGACGTTTTCCCTCGCCTCCCGCCAGCACCGCCGCGATGAACTCCCCCTGCTGTGGGGTGTGAGCATCCCTTTCGCTCACGATTCTATCCTCCGGGGATGGGTATAGGCGTTGAATCTCCTGCCGTCGGAAAAGCCCACCACCGTCAGCCCCGCGGCGTCCGCCACGCGCAGCCCCAACGAGGTCGGCGCCGCCATGGAGACCAGCACGGGTATTCCCACCCTCACCGTTTTCAAGGCCATCTCATAGCTGATGCGGCCCGACAAGACCAGGATCTTGTCCTCGAGCGATATATCGCGCAGGGCGCACCAGCCTACCACCTTGTCGAGGGCATTGTGCCTGCCTACGTCCTCCGCCACCACCACGGCCTCTCCCGCCGCGGAGAAGATGCCTGCGCCGTGGGTGCCACCCGTGTCGCGAAAGATCTCCTGCCTGCTAGTAAGCTCCTCCCCAACCGCGTATATCACGCTAGCCGCGACGCGGAGCTCCGACGAGATCTCGCCCTCGTGGTAGTCCTCGACGGCGGAGATATCCGCGCCGCCGCATCCAGTGCGCACGATGTACGTGGCGGAGAAGCGCTCCCGCTCCCCCGGATCCTCCACCTCGATCTCGACGACGTTGCCGCGGTCAAGGACATCGTCCTCCGCCGCCCGTCCCTCTCCTATCTCCCGCTCCATGCTGCCGCAGTGCCTTAGCAGGTTTATCTGGGAAATGTTATCGATTACCTTCTCCGTGAGGCAGAAGCCTACCGCCAGTTCCTTGTCCATCCCCGGCAGGCGCATGAGGGCTACCAGCGGCATGCCGTTGACATTGATCTCCAGGGGAAGCTCGACCACTATGCGATCCGCAGCCTCCAGCGACTCTCCGCCGCGTCGGTATCTCCATATCTCCCGCTCTATCGTGGACATTTACCCTCACTTTCCTGGTAAAACGATATTATCACAAGGGAAATGATTTTAACCTGACCCCTCACCCATTACCTCACAACGGGGTCGCGGTCCAAGGTGTAATGAACCTGGCTGCGCGGGGTCAGGAGCGTGCCCTCGGGGCGGGCAGGAAGTCCAGGGCATCGCCCCTTTGCGTTCCCGTCTCCTCGGCCTTTGCAGCGGGAATCTCGAGCACCGCGCGGGATGACAAGACGAGAGTGCCTAACCTTCCCGGCCTCATGCGGTGGGTGATCCGCCTCACCGTCAAGGATTTGTCGACGAAGACGACGTCGATGGGATAGCGCATGCCGAAGGTATGCACCTGGCGGCAGGGGAGGATGAGAAGCCCCTCTCCGTCGCGCAAGGAATCCGTCCCCAGGAGTCCGCGCCGCCGCGAACCAGGGGTTTCGGCCACCGCGGCCCTTTGCGCCAGGACGGTGCCTCGGGTCAGATTCACTATGCTCACTTCGCGCATGCAAGTAGGATATATCGCGCCTCCCGCCCCGTAAACCTAATGAGTCACCCCATTGACCTGAGGCGCGCAAACATAAAGAATATATGCTGGAATGCTCAAAGGAGGCGACATGGACGATATATATTCCCGCCTGCTCGAGGGTGACCGGCGCGCCGTGGCCAGGTTGATCACCATGGTCGAGAACGGCGACCCGGCGGCCAAAGAGCCCATCCGGCGACTGCACGAACACACGGGCAACGCCCATATCGTCGGGATAACCGGGGCTCCCGGTTCCGGCAAGAGCACCCTCGTATCCTCCCTCACCAAGGTGCTGCGCGGCAGGGACCTCAGCGTCGGGATCATCGCCATCGACCCCACCAGCCCCTTCACCGGCGGGGCCATCCTGGGCGACCGCATACGCATGCAGGACCTGGCCACCGATCCGGGGGTATTCATCCGCTCCATGGGGACACGCGGTGCCCTGGGAGGCCTCTCCGTCGCCACCAACGATGCCGTGAACATCCTGGACGCCTTCGGCAAGGACCTGGTTATCGTGGAAACGGTGGGGGCGGGCCAGATCGAGGTGGAAATCGTGAAGCTGGCGCATACGTCCGTGGTGGTAACCATGCCCGGCGGCGGCGACGAGATCCAGGCCATCAAGGCCGGAATCATGGAGATAGGCGACGTTTTCGTGGTCAACAAGGCGGACCGCGAGGATTCCGGTCGCACCTACACCGAGATCCTGATGATGCTGGAGATGTCGGAACGCAGAGACGGCCGCATGCCGCCCCTGGTAAGAACTGTTGCCACCACGGGTGAGGGCGTGGACGATCTGGCCCAGGTCATCCTGGACCACCACAAGTACCTCAAACATGAGGGTTTGCTGGAGAAAAAAGCCAAGGAACGTATCGTGGCGGAACTCCTGGAGATAATCAACATGCGGGTGGGGAAGACGGTCTTGCGCGCTCTCCAGGACGACCCCGAGATGGTGGATCTCATGGGCAAGCTGGTGGAGACGCGGGAGATAGACCCCCACTCGGGAGCGAGCATGGTCATCCGCCATCTGCTGAAAAAGGGCGAAGGGTGATACCGTCGTATAACCCGGAGGCGGCGAAACGGGGATACCGCCACGGGACCGTGATATACGCAAGATCGTCAAACGGCATGTAAGCGGCTTTGCAGGCGGAGGGCGCCCATGAGACGCTATTCTCGTTGGACCTGGGTTTTTTTCGCGCTGGCAATCCTGATCCTGGCCGGAGGTGCGGTATCCGCCCTGCTGGTCTGGCGGGCCCGCTCGTCTTCGACGCAGGAATTCCTCGACGCCGAGGCTGCGACCGAGATCACCCTCAACGTAGTGGATAATACCTCCCTAATAGCAGAGGAATGGTTGGCCTCGGACATTTCCTGTAACCTCTCTGGCCTGGCCATATCACAGCAGGAATCGCTGGCCTTGCTCTCGGAGGAGGTCAGCCGCACCGAGGATCTCGTGGCGCAAGTTGAGGAACCGCCCGAGGACATGGACTGGGAGCCCCCGCAGGACCTGCTCGATGCACTGGCCTTACTCTCCCAGGCGCAGGCTGAACTCGAGCATGGGTTGAACGAGTTCGGATATCTTCTTACCATCCTGCAACCCCTGGACGCAGCCGAGGCTCACTACGTCCAGGGTCGCGAGGCGTTGATCTCGGCGGTGGGGTCACATAACCAGGCCATGGATGCCGAGCCCATATCGTTCTCGCAAGCCATACAAGAGGCATCAAACGCCGCCGCCGCATTGCAGGAATCCCGGGCCTCCCTGGACGCGGTAGAACTGGAGGGGTTGGACCTGGGGGCCGCCGTCTCAACCGTCACCGGGCTCGAGAGCACTGCACAGCTTTTCATTGAGGCATGCCGCAGGGGCGAGGCCGGCGATATCGAAGGGCACAACAGCCTCATGGTGGAGGTTCAATCGCAGCTCTCCGCTTCACCTGCCTCCATCCTCACGTCCATCGCTCTGGCGAGCTCGCTCAAGCAGAGCGTCGAGAACTACATGCAACCGGTCTTCGATAACCTGGAGGAAGCCCGCGCCCGTCTCGCCAGCTGAGGAGCTAAAACCCCTTCCTGGATAGGGGCTCTACATCCACGATCAAGAATATTCTCAAGAGCAATAGAGGTATTCGTCGACCAGTTTATGGATCTCCTCGGTGTTACCATAGAGACGCTCGCTAAGATCGGCGTCGTCGTAGCCCCTAAGCATCTCGACCGTCCCATCGATGACCGAGGGCGAGAACACACCGTCCTTTTCGTAGATGTCCCGGTCGTCCAGCAAGCACTGGGCGGATTCCCAGCACGATGCCGGCATCTGGGGCAGCGATTCCTGCAGGGCCTTGTTCTCATCCTCGAAGATGTTCACGCCCACGTAGAGCTTGTCCGCGTATGCGATGGCGTCCTGCATCTGCAGTCCGTGACGCGCCGCCACTACCAAGCCGGCGAGGAGGTAATGGATGCTCGCCGAGCCGTCGGGCGCGCGGAACTCGATGGTCTGCTTCTCTCCCTGGGTCGCGAATTCGCTCGCCTCCTGTGGGTTGGCGTCCTTGACCATATCGCTGACGCCGAGCCAGCCCAGGGGCACCCTGACCAGGGTCGAGCGGTTGCGGTCACCCCAGCAGATATTGGTGGGCGCTTCCTGGTGTGGTACGAGCCTGAGGTAGGAGAGGGGGATGGTGTTGCCGAAGGCGGTCAGGGACCTGGCCAGCCTGAGATACCCGGCAATGGCCTTCTTGGCGGTATCGCTCAAACGGTCGCCTTCCACGAGGATGTTGTGTTTTCCCTTGGTCAGCCTGGTGTGGATGTGCAGGCCGCTTCCCGCGTGTCCCACCACGATCTTGGGGGCGAAGCTTATGGGCACGTTGTGCTTGTAGCCCATCATCCTCAGGATGGACTTGGCGACCACCAGCTGGTCGGCGGCGTCCTCCACGGGTACGGCCTGGAACTCGATCTCGTGCTGCTCCATCTCCTGGTCCTCTTCGCATATGAAGCCGACCTCGGTATGGCCGTACTTGATGAGGCCGCCGGACTCGGCGATGGTCTTCATGGCTTCGTAGCGCAGCTGCTCCCACTTGGAGAACGGCGGGGATTCATGGTATCCCTTCTGCGGATCGGTGGGGTATACCTCGTGTTTGCCCGAGAACACGTAGTACTCAAGCTCTCCCAGGGCCTCGAACTCCATGCCCGTCGCGGCCTTCAGGGACTCGGCCGCCTTGCGCAGCACGTTCTCCGGGGAGCTCGGCAGCGGTTCGCCCTCGTGGGTGTAATAGGAACAGAGCAGGTCCAGCGTTGGCCTGCTGGTGAAGGGGTTCACGTACGCGGTCTTGTAGCGCGGGATGACGTAGAGGTCGCTGGAGGCCGCGTCGATGTAGGAGAAAAGGCTGGAGCCGTCCACCCTCTCCCCCACCGAGAGCAGCATGTCGAGGTCCTCCTTGCTGTTGATGACGAAGTTGAGCTGCTTAAGCCTGCCGTCTCCTCCCACGTAGCGGAAGTTGATCATCTCGATGCCGTTAGCTTCCACGAACCTGATGATATCCCGCTTTGTGAACTCCTCGGGGAGTTTGCCCAGAAACCTTACCAAGCGGTTGGGATTCATCTCGATGTCCATCAACACACCTCCTGCCGCATGCCCGCGAAGGGCATTAGATCAAATATGGGATTCCATAGAGATAGAATAATACACGGGTAGGACATCGCTGTCACGGAAGGTACATGGCGAGGAAAGCTGCGCTTCGTGATGAAGCGCCTGCATGACCGCCAAGGCACCCTGCCGCTGCTACGAGAAGCGGAAGAGGATGACGTCGCCGTCCTGCACGACGTAATCCCTCCCCTCCACCCGCACCGCTCCCCTGTCCCGGGCGGCATGGAAGGAACCGTGCTCGAGGAACATGTCCCAGGCGACAACCTCGGCGCGGATGAACCCCTGTTCCATGTCGGTATGTATCTTGCCCGCCGCCTGCACGGCATTGCTTCCCTCGCGCAGCGGCCAGGCGCGGCACTCCCCCGACTCGGTGGTGAAGAAGGTTATCAGGCCCAGGAGGGAATAGCAGCGCGAGGAGAATTCCTCCAGGCCCAGGCTCTCGATACCATAGGCCTCCAGGAACTCCGCCACCTCGCCCGGCTCCAACTCCTCGATCTCCGCCTCCAGCTTGGCGTTGAAAGCCGCCAGCCCGGCCCCTTCCGCGGCCGCCACGTCCCGCACCGCCAGCAGCAGAGGATCGTCGGATGCCAGCTGTTCCTCCCCCAGGTTAGCGACGTAGATGACCGGTTTGGCGGTGAGCAGGAACAGTCCCGCGAGGATCTCGCTCTCCTGCGGCGAGAGGCTCATGGCGCGCAGGGGCCTCCCGCGGTCCAGCTCTCCCTCCACGCTGTCCAGCAGCGCGAGCTCGAGTGCCTTCTCGCGATCACCGGTCTTCGCCGCCTTGGAGATCCTCTCCTTTCTCCTTTCCACCGCCGCCAGGTCCGCCAGGATGAGCTCGGTATTAACCACGGCTATGTCGAGCTCCGGATCAATCTCCGCCCGCACGTGGGCTACGTCCGGCGAGGAAAAACAGCGCACGGCGTGGGCCAGAGCATCTACCTCCCTTATATGGGCCAGGAACTGGTTGCCCAGCCCTTCGCCGTGGTGGGCCCCCTCCACCAGACCCGCGATATCCACCAACCTCAGGTCGGCGGGAACGACCTTGGAGCACCCGGCCGCGGACGCGACTCTCTCCAGGCGGTCGTCGGGAACCGCCGCCACGCCGTAATTGGGGTCGACGGTCGAAAAGGGGTAACCGGCCACCTGCGCCCCCGCCCTGGTCAGTGCGTTGAATATGGTCGATTTGCCGGAATTGGGCAGACCGATTATGCCGATCTGCAGGGCCACGCCGCCTCCTCTCACAGCCGGATCCTGCGGCTCGTATCTCGGACATATGCGCTATCTCGACCCTTGTTGCTACGCGCTTGCACATCCGGGATCTTACCCCATAGTTGCCCAACTGGCGTCGAAATTCAAGGTTCCGGAGCTGAGCGCCTGGCCGGCACCGCTACGGTTAAGTTTACCTCCAGCGATTTCGATATAAAACACGACGTTGAAAAGGGGATTTTTCTCCGAGGAATACGGGAGAAGAGGAAGACCTCAGACGCAGTATCGGGTCAGGTCTTGAATCTCCACTTTCGAGGAAGCGGCTTTCAGAGCAGCACACGCAGGGCGGAAGAGCGGGATTCAAGACCTGACCCCCCACACTCCTCGCAGAAGATCCAAAAGGGGGAAACGTATGAAGTCGGCCAAGCTTCTTCCGCTGTCCCACTGGATAGCCTTCCTTGTCGTGGGCTTCTATCCCCTGTTCTCCGCTGAGGATATGAACTACTGGCCGTGGGCCGTCACCGTCTCGGTCATGGCCTTGCTGGGCGCGGGTTATCATGTCGCGCGCGGGCTACGTTCGAGTGCGAATGTCGGGCAATGGGGGCAGTCCCTGCTGGGCCTGGACTCCGCTCTCATCTGTTTCCTCATCTACTATACGAGCGGCATCGCCAGCCCCCTCTTCCCCCTGCTCTTCCTCCTCTGCGCAACGGCATCGCTGTACGAACGCTGGACGATCGCCCTGTTCCTGGCGGGCGTGATCAGCACCGGATATACAGCCGCCTGCGTCGGCAACGGCATGGTGCTGGCGGATGACGGCTCTCGCCTCCTCATAAACGTCGTCATCCTCCTCGGCGCTTCCGTCATCCTCTCCTACCTTGCCGAACTGGACCGGCGGGAGCAGAGCAAAGCGGAAAGGATGGAGGCCCTCTATGAACTCAGCTCGAAACTGATGGAAAAAGTCGACCTCAAGGAAACGCTGCATTACCTCCTGTCCTCGACGGCTTCCTTCTTCCATACCGACGTCAGCTCCGTCCGTCTCCTGGACCGCAAGACCGGTAAACTGGTGCTGGAGGCATCCGGCGCTCCCCCGAGCGAACTGGAGGAACAGATCGAGATCTCGGTAGGCGAGGGATTCATAGGCTGGGTGGCGAAGGAAAAGCGGCCCATCCTGGTCAACGATATATCCAGCGATCCTCGCTTCTCTCACTTCCCCCAGGCGCGCAAGAAGGTGTGTTCGGCCCTGGCGGCGCCCATCATGGTGGGTGGGGAACTCATGGGGGTGCTCAGCTTCGCCAGTACCCAACCGCGGGCGTTTACCTCGGAGGACGTGCAGATGCTGGTGACCATCTCCAACCTGGCCGCATCCATCATCGCCCGTGCCGAGCTTTATCAAATGGTGCTATCCCGCAGCGAGATCATCGTGGGCAGCATGAGTAGCGGCCTCCTGGTCACGGACTCCACCGGGAAGGTGATCATGGCTAACCAGGCATCGCGGGATCTGCTGGGGCTCGAGCACATACCCCGCGATATCTCGCTGCGCGATCTCCTGGAGCCGAGTCTTCTGGATACGGAAGCCTTCTGGGCATACCTGGACGGCGCTAACACAAACGGCGAGAACTCCCGCGCCCAAATGGAGGTGCGCCTGCGGGGCACCCCGGAGCGCATCCTCTCCATCAGCGCATCGCCGATCCAGGTGGGATACGAACCGAACAGCGGCTCGGTGGTCATCCTCGAGGATATCACCGAACGGGTCAAGGTGGACGAGATCCGCGACGACCTAATGCTGCTCATCGCGCGACGCGTAGAGGAGCAGACCGCCCTCTACGAGGTGGGCAGGTCCCTCATCGACGAGGTGGATACCCGGAACCTCCTGGAGTTTCTACTGGACAAAGCCGTAGACCTGGTGGACGCGGAAATGGGCGTCCTCTCGCTGCGCGAGGAGGACGGGCTCTTCTGGATCAAGGCCGTACACGGCGTGGACAACGGGGCTCTGGGGATATCTTACAGCCAGGGCGAGTACCTGCCCGGTGAATCCGCGGCCGGAGAGTCGCCATTGCGGCGCACGGAGATCGACCCCACCGCAACGACGCCGTGGGGAGAAGGCATCGGCTACCGTCTATCGTACCTCGCCGCGCCGATCACCTGGCAGGGGATGACCAAGGGAGTGATCGAGGTCGCCTCGCCCGCATCCTCCCGTGCTTTCGGAGAGGACGACCTGCGGCTGCTCAGCCTGTTCGTCAACCAGGCCGCCATCGCGCTGGAGAACGCCAACCTCTACCGCCACATAACCGAGGACCAGCAGCGCATGGAGGCCATGCTGCATTCCATCAACGACGGCGTGATCGCCGTGAACAACGAAGCAAAGATCATCCTGGTCAACGCCGCAGCAGAGCAGATACTCGACCTTCCGCCCTTCCCGCAGACGGACAACCGCCACGTCAAGGACGTTATCCAACTGCCCCAACTCGCCAATATCTTTCTCAAGAGCCTCAACACCAGCATGGAACTGGAGGAGGAGATCGAACTCGGTCCCCCGGAGAACAGGATCCTGGAGATCGAGACCTCCCTTATCGAGACCAGCCCAGGCGAACGTATCGGCATCATTGCGGTCATCCGTGATATCACCGCCCTGCGCGAGCTCGAGCAGGCAAAGTCGGATTTCGTCTCGACCGTCTCCCACGAACTGCGCACGCCGCTCACATCCATCAAGGCGTACACCGCCACCCTGCGCCGCAAGGACGTCGAGTTCGACGAGAACACGCGCCAGGAATTCTTACAGGTCGTTGAGGAAGAGACGGACCGTCTTACCCGCCTGGTGTCGGACATCCTGGATGTTTCCCGTATCGAATCCGGGAGGCTGGAGCTGAAGAGGCGTGATTTCGATCTCGCCAAGCTGGTACGCATAATCATCGGGAAACTGCAATCCCAGTTCCCCAAGCATGAGATCGTGCTCGCCGGCCCGGAGAGTATCGTTCCGGTATGTGCCGATCCGGACAAGATAGAACAGGTATTCGTGAACCTTGTGGACAACGCGGTCAAGTACTCGCCCTCCGGGGGCGAGATAACCCTGACCCTCGCGGCACAGCAGCGCAACGTGGAATGCAGCGTGCGGGACTCTGGGGTCGGGATACCCGCGGAGCATCTGGCCTATATCTTCGAGAAGTTTCACCGCGTGGACAACAGGGCCACGCGCGAGATATACGGGACCGGACTCGGGCTTTACGTCAGCAAGAGCATCGTGGAGGCACACGGTGGAACCATCTGGGCCGAGAGCGAGCTCGCAAAGGGAAGCACGTTCCGCTTTACCCTTCCCCTTTCCACCCGCGCCAGTCACGGGAACGATGCGAGTAGCCCTCCTCTGCACGAGGTGGAGGACCACCCGGCAGGAGAACAGTAAGGAGTCAACATGGAAAAGGCCAGAGAGACACCCATCAAAGTCCTGGTCGTTGACGACGAGAGGAATATCCTGGATATCATCAAGTTCAACCTCGAGGTCGAGGGATACGAGGTAATAACCTCGCGGGAGGGCGAGGAGGCGCTGCGGCTGGTGCAGGAATTGAAGCCGGATATCATCCTCTGCGATATCATGATGCCCGAGCTGGACGGCCTCGAGGTCTGCCGCCGCCTGAAGTCGGACGGGAGGACCAACCAGATACCGGTGGTCATGCTCTCGGCCAGGACACAGGCACAGGACAAGGTGGCCAGTATCGAGGCCGGAGCGGACGATTTCATAACCAAACCTTTTGATTTCTCGGACCTGGTAGCGCGTATCACCATCAATCTCATCCGGGCACGGCAGAAACGGGACGTAAGCCCCCTCACCGGTCTTCCCGGCGGCATCTCCATCGAAGCCGAGACAAAGAGGCGCATATCCAAGAACCTCATGTTCGCTACCCTGTATATCGATATAGACAACTTCAAGCCCTTCAACGACATCTACGGCTTCCCCAGCGGCGACAGGGCGATCAGGATGCTCTCCTCCATCGTGGATGAAGCCGTGAAGAAGACCGGCAACATCGACGATTTCATCGGGCACGGTGGTGGAGACGACTTCGTGGTCATCACCTCGCCGGAGAGGGCTGGCACCATAGCGGAACAGATCATCTCCGATTTCGACGAGCAGATCGTATCCCTCTACCGCGAGGAAGACCTCAAGCGCGGGTATTCCATACACGTCGACCGCCTGGGCAGGGACAACTTCATCCCCATCATGACCTTGAGTATAGGTATTGCCAGCAACTACCGCAGGCGTATCACCACCCACTGGGAGGTAGGAGAGATCGCCAAGGAGACACTAAACTACGCGAAGTCCATACCGGGCAGCACCTATTTCATCGACAGAAGGACGAAGTGACGTGCCGGGATCCCGGTGATCCAGGCATGTCATCGCGAGGAGCGCAGTGACGTGGCGATCTCATCCAGCATCAGGACCATCGCATTCCCCTGAACGGTGCCGTTCATTTCCTTATCAAGGTGAAGGGTTGCGATGACGAAACCTCTATTAAAACTGGATAAAAGCGGCATGTACCAGAAGGGGGTACGCTGATAAAGATGGCCGAGGAAAAAGAGGGCAAATACCGCATACTGCTCATCGAGGACGATCCAGCCATATCCAACGTGGTCGAGCTCAACCTCAAGCTGGACAATTACGACGTCTTCCTGGCCGCGGACGGCGAGGAGGGACTCAAGATGGTGGGGGAAACGGAACCGGACCTCATCATACTCGACGTCATGATGCCCAAGATGGACGGCTGGCAGGTTCTAATGCAGCTCAAATCGGACGACAAGACCAGCGATATCCCGGTGATCATGCTCACCGCCATCGACGACGAACAGTCCAAGGTGATCGGCCTGCGCGGCGGGGCCGACGATTACGTTCCCAAGCCCTTCAGCCCCCTGGAGCTGGCCGCAAGGGTCAAGGTCATCCTCGACCGCGTGGGAAGGGCCCACCGCATGAACGCGGAGGCGGCCAAGGGGCCGGTGCGGCTGGAGCAGATCCCCGTGCAGAAGGGGGACACCATCAAGCTGATCCCCATGGAGGACATCTTCTTCATCGACACCAAGCACGAGTACGCCAACCTCCACACCGCATCCGACTCTTACCTGACGACTTACAGCCTCTCCGAGCTGGAGAAGGTCCTGGACAGGAAGACCTTCTTCCGTACCCACCGCAGCTTCATCGTCAATCTCAAGAAGGTCAACCAGATCATCAAGCTCTCGCGCAACAGCCTCATCGTCACCCTCAGGGACGATAAGGAAAGCCGCGTCCCCGTATCGCGCCGCCAGGCCTCGGCCTTGCGCGATATGCTGGGACTGTAGGCTTCCCTTTACGGCACTGGTACATATACTTGTATCGCGTCCCTTGTTTTTACATTATTGCTGCGTTCTCCAAGTTATAAAACACCTGATAAAAAGTGTTAAAGGCGTAGTGGGGTTCTACCGAGAATAATAATGAGGTAGCTAGGTATCCCCCATGAGTTTACCGGCAATTTCCCTCAATGGGTGCAAGCAAGCAAACTAGCTGCCAGTTAAAGACCCCGTTCCCCCCAACGGGGTCTTCCCCTTTGGGGTCAGCCCTCCACATTCAACTTGATCCGGCGAAGCTTTCGTCTGACAACTTTCGTGGGTGATCACGTTGAATGTGGAGGACCCCCGGCATTGAGGCCTGACCCCCGACGTTGAAAATGGAGGGCTGACCCCCGGTTTATGTTGTTGCCCGGTCCTTCCTCCTCATCCAGGCGCCCGCCAGGATCAACGCAGCTCCAGCCAGCGCCAGTAACGCGGCTAGGAGCCAGAAGAGGTAGAGATCGGTCCCGGTCACCGGCAGTATATTCGGCTCGGCCGTCTCCATGCCCTCCGGGGCGCTCGGCTTGGGGTTGGCGAGCTGGTCCGCCTCGAGCACCGCCTGGTTCCTTATCTCGGTCCCCGCCGGCAGGCCGTCGTTTACGCGGCTCTGGAAGGTCAGGGTGACGGTCACGCCCACGTCTATGGAGCCCACGTCCCATCTCATGCGGGCGGGGTTGGAGTCGTCCGCCCCCTGGCCGGTGATGGAGCCGGTCACGTAGGTGGTATTGGTGGGCACGTCGTCATAGACCACTACGTTGGTGGTGGGGATACTGCCGATGTTCTCCACGGTTATGGTCCACAGCAGGATGTCCCCCGCTACCACGTCGCCGCCGTTGAGGTCCTGCACGGCCTTGTGGAACTCGAAGGGGTCCACGGGCAGCACGATGGTGGGGAAGGATACCACGGTCCCGGTCTGGTCGGTGGTTATCTGGGCGGCGTTGGTCACCTCCGGCCTCGCCTCGTCGTACTCGTTCACGGTCACCTTGAAGACCAGGACGCCGCTCTCCCCCGGGTCGATGGTCCCCAGGGGAACGGTGACCAGGCGCGTGGCGGGGTCGTAATAGCCGTCGGGCTGCGGTACCCCGTTAAGCTCGATGCTGCCGGGAACAATCTCGCTGGTGGTGTCCACGTAGTCCTCGATGACCGCGTTCTCCGCCGGCACCTCCATGGTGTTCTCGTAGGCGATGGTATAGGTGACCACCTGCCCGGGCACGACGGCGGAGTAGTTCGGCGGCTCCGAGGCCTTGGTGATGACGACACCGCCGGTGTTCTCATCTATGATCACGCTCGCGTCGCCTGTGACATCGGGCGGGGAATCGCCGTGCTCGTCCACCGCTCCGCTGAGCGCGGCGGTATCAGTGGTACTGTCGGCAACGGCGAGGGCCCTGAAGGTGAGCAGCAGCTCGAAGGAGCCGCCGGGCGCCAGGTCGCCCTCGGAGACGGTGAGGTCGTTCCAGGTCAGGGTGCCGGCCGCCTGCGCGTCCGGGGGTATGCTGGCGCTGATGAACTCCAGCTTGTCCGCTTCATAGACATCCGCGAGGGGCACCACGTCCATCACGGTATCCCCGGTGTTCTCGATGACCACCCGGAAGGTGACCGTGTCCCCCACCTCGATGGTATCGGGCTGGCCGGAGGCCAGTGACTTCTCCAGCGACAGCTCCGGGTCGGTGATGGTGAGGGAGTCGTCGAGGTCCCCGTCCGCGACGGGATCGCCGTACTCGTCGTCAGCCGTAACCAGGACGAGGTCGTCGGTGTCCGGGGTCGTCCCGGGCTGCAGCGCGGTGAAGGTGACGGCGATGTCCACGAAACCGCCCGGCGGGAGGTCCGCCCCGGAGGTGAGGTCGGGCCACAGTACTATCCCTCCCCCGCTGGCCGGGTCGGCTGCGGGAAGGGCGGACACGAACTCCAGGTAGTCTGGTTCGTACAGGTCCAGCACCTCGACCGGGGCCACGATGACCGTGTCGCCCGTGTTCTCCACGCGCACGGTGTAGGAGAAGTCCTCTCCCACGGGCACGAAACCGTCGGGGTCGTCCAGGGTCTTGGTCACGCTTATCTCGGGGTCGGTGACGCCCAGGGTGGTGTCGTCGTCGGTGGCCAGGGGCACGGGGTCGCCGTGCTCGTCCACGGCGCCGCTCACCGTGGCCACGTCTACGATGTTCAGCCCCAGGTTGGTGGCGGTGAAGTTCACGGTGACGTCGACGGAGGCCCCGGGGGCCAGGTCGCCGAAGGTCGCGGTGAGGTCGTTCCAGGTGATGGTGTTCCCGGCCACGGAGTCCTCAGGCGGTGTAGCATCCACGTAGGCGAGGTGGGTGTCGTCGAAGACGTCCTGCAGCGGCAGGATATCTATGGTGGTGTCGCCGGTGTTGGTGATGGTTATCTCGTAGGAGACCGGGTCGCCGACCCGCACGTACTGGTCCTGGCCGGGGGCCAGGTGCTTGTCCACCGCCACCAGCGGGTTGGTGATGGTCAGGGAAGTATTGGTGTCCGAGCCGGAGACGGGGTCGCCGTTCACGTCAACCCCGCTGGCGGCCGCGGTGTCGTCGGTGTCGGGGGAGGTGCCGGGGCTCCCCGCGGTGAAGTTCACCGTTATATCCACAAAAGCCCCCGGCAGCAGGCCCGACCCGCCGCTGACGTCGTTCCATGTGATGGTGCCGGGCACGGCCGTATCGGAGGGCGGCGTGGCGCCGGTGTAGGTCAGGTAGATGGGATCGTAAGTATCGGTCATGGGCACCGGGTCGACTATCTCCGTATCGCCGGTGTTCTCCACCCGGATGGTGTAAGAGAAGGCGCTTCCCACCGGTACGAAACCGTCGCCGTCGTTCAATGTCTTGGTGACGGTGAGCCCCGGCCCGGTGATGGTCAGCGAGGTGTCCGTGTCCGAGTCGGATACCGGGTCGCCGTGCTCGTCGAAGGTGGATACGGATGCGGTGTCATCGGTATCGGGCGTGGTCCCAACCGCCGCCGCGGTGAAGTTCACGGTTATATCCACGAACTGCCCGGGGAGCAGGCCCGAACCGCCGCTGACGTCGTTCCAGGTGATAGTGCCGGGAACGGCCGTATCGGAGGGCGGCATCGCGCCGGTGTAGGTCAGGTAGATGGGATCGTAGGTGTCGCTCATGGGCACCACGGGTATGTAGGTGTTGCCGGTGTTTTGAACCCGTATCGTATAGGAGAGGGAATCGCCTACGGGCACGAAACCGTCCGCGTCGTCCAGGGTCTTGGTGACGGTTATCTCGGGGTCGGTCACGCTGATGTCCGCCGAGCCCTCGTCCAGGGGATCTGTATCCGGCGGGTTGCCGGAATCCTTATGGGTGGGCGTGCCCGCGCCGTCGTCCGAGAAGCCGTAGGCGGTGTTGGTATGCGGTCCCAGGGATGCGCCCGCCTGCACCACGATGTCGAAGTCCAGCACCAGCGACTCCCCGGGGTTGATGTGTGCCCCCAGGACACCCAGGTTCCAGTCCAGGTCAGGTCCGGGCGCCCCCGCGGGGTCGGCCGAGGAGGAGCCTCCGTCCGACCAGGTGGCCGAGGTGCTGCCTGCGGAGTAGGCGAAGCCGGGCCAGGGGATGGTGTCGGTCACGTTGGCGCCCGCGGCCACGGCATCCCCCACGTTGGTGATGGTGACGCGGTAGCTCACTGTGTCTCCCGGCTGCACCCAGACATCTCCGATCACCTGCTTTTCCACCACCAGCCCCGCGGCCCGGGCCGTGGCCGGCGCGGTATCCGAGTCCGGACCGTAGGAGCGTGCGGGATAGGTGGAGGGCTGGGGCAGGCTGTAGTACTGGTTCAGGTCGGCGGTATTGTCCAGGTTGGTGCCCCTGTACACGCCGCCGTTCACCATCGCCTGGAAGGTGAGAGTTACGCCGGTGCTGGCTGCGATGCTCCCTATGTCCCAGGTGAGGCCGGGCGCGCCGGAGCCATCGGCACCGGGCCCGGTTATGGAGGCCGGGACGTAGGTCATGTCCGAGTTCACCGTGTCGTCCACCGACACCTCGTAGGCGGCGGAGGTGCCGGTGTTGTCCACCTGGATGGTGTAGAGCAACGTATCGCCCGCCTCCGGCTGCTGGCCGGGGTGGGTGAGGTTCTGCCAGCTCTTGGCGATGGTCAGCTGGGGCTCCACGGCGGTGACGTCGGGCGCGGAGGCGGAGTTGTTGTAGGTATTGCCGCCCGTATCCGCATCCTCCCACTGCAGGTCCGCGGTGTTGGAGAAGGTGTCCTGCCCCGGCGGTAGGCCGTCCACCAGGGCGCCGCCCGAGAAGGTGTTGTCCACGTGCACCGAGACAGTCATGGTCAGGGTGACCGGCAGGCCGGTGTTGTTGGTGTAGTCGCCGATGGTCCAGGTTATGGGGGTGGTGCCATCGGGAAGCTCGGCGTGGACCTCCGATCCCACCGGCACGCTGATGGCGTCAACCGTGAGTCCGTCGGGGATGGTGTCGCTGACCACCGTGTTGTACATGGTGGTGAAGGGGGGCACCACGATATTGACCCGATAGTCGTATGCTTGGCCGATGGTTGCCACGTTGCCCGGGGCGTCGTGCGTCTTGGACATGGTCGCCAGCTCGATGGCGAAGGAGGAGTCGTCGGTCTGCGGGTCGGCTACTACCAGGGTGCGCGGCACCTGACGCCCGTTACCGTCGGAGCGGGAGTTGTAGGAGATGGAGGCGATGTTGGTCAGGGTGATGCCCGCCGGAACGTCGCTGTCCACGGTGGCGGTGTAGGTGACCACCAGTGTCTGCCCCACCGGGATGGTGGTGTTCGGGGAGGTGCCGTTGCTCAGGTCCACGGTGAGCTCGCCGGTGCCGGAGTTCCAGGCGGTGGTATAGTTGACCCCCGCCGTCAGCGGCACCGCGTTTAGGGTCACGGAGTTTATCACCGGTGCGGTGTCGCGCATCCACAGTGGAAGGGTATCCACCATCACGTTGAGGTGGGAAGGCCACCAGCCGCTGTTCACCACGCTGGTGGTGTACTGTACGGTGGCCCCGCCGGTGAGCGGCCCGGCGGCGTTGTTGGTCTTGGTCAGCACCAGGCGGGGCTGGTCGATGTTGGTGGTGGTGGTGTTGCTGTTGAGGGTGTTGTTGGTAACCCCCGGCCCCGCGTCGGTGGTGTTCCAGCGGAAACGGCCTTGGTCGGTGGTGGTGTCGGTGGCGGTGGGCGGCCACCAGCGCCAGGACAGATCGTTGTTGAGGCCGGTTATGCGCATGCGGAAGCTCAGCTCGAAGACGTAGTCGGTGTCACCCACGCCGGGTACCGGGCTGGCGTTGTCCACCGTGTTGAGATACCAGTCCAAGGTTGCGGGGGACTGGGGAGGCAGAGGGTTGATCACCGGCTCGGAAGTGGCCCGGAAGGCCGCCGGCACTTCGGGATTGCCGCTTATCGGCACCAGCGAGGCGGAGCCGGCGACGTAGGCGGTGCCCTGGGTGTTGAGGGTGTCCCGCAGGTCCGGCCACCAGGCCACCGTCTCCGCCGGCACGGTCACCCGGATGGCGTATGTCACCTCGTCGCCGATGGTGGCGGGGTTGGGGCCGGTTATGGACTTGGTGATGGAACAGCTGCGGACGGCGATGTTGGCATTGTCTGTGTTGGCTTCGGAAACGTTGGAGGTGCGGTCGACCTGCCTGCCGTTGCCGTCGGGGCGGCTGTTATAGGCGATGGAGGCGGTGTTGGTGAGGCTGGAGTTGGCACCCACGTTGTCGTCGATGCGCGCCGTGTAGAGGATCTCTAGCCGCTGCCCGGCCGGGATGACCGTATCGATGGTGCCACCGGCGGTGAGGTCAACGGTGAACTGTCCGGTACCCCCATTCCAGCTCGTCGCGTAGTCCACACCCACAGCCAGGGGCACCCCATTGATGGTTATGGAGGTGATCACCGGCGCGGTGCCGCGCATGCCCATCGGAAAGGTATCCACCAGCACGTTGAGGTGGGAGGGCCACCAGCCGGTGTTGTCCACCCGCGTGCGGTAGTTAATGCTGTCCCCGCCCTTGTAGGGTCCGGCGGGAGGCATGTTGTCCTTGGTCAGCACCAGGTAGGGCTGGTCCACGTCCGTGGTCTCGGTGTTGGAGACCACCTCGCTGTTGGTGACGCCCGCCCCCTCGTCCGTGGTGTTCCAGCGGATGAGGCCATAGTCGTCCGCGCTGTCGTCCGCGGTGGGAGGCCACCACAGCCAGGTGGAGCCGTCGTCGGCCAGGCCGGTGACGCGCGCGCGGAACTGCAGCTGGAAGACGTAGGGGGTATCGCCGGTGCCACCGCCCGGGTTGGCGTTGTCGATGGTGTCCAGGAGCCAGGTGAAGGTGGCCCCCGGGACGGGGTCGTTATAGTCGACCCCGGGGTCGGATGCGCCGCCCCGGAAGGACGCCGCCGTCTCGGGGTTTCCGGAAACGTAGACCAGGCTGGAAGAACCCGCGACGTAGGCGATGCCGTCAGCCTCGATTACGTCCCGTATCTCTGGCCACCAGGCCACCGTCTCGGAGGGTATGACGAAGGTATAGATGTAGGTGACCTCGTCGCCGATGGTGGCGGGGTCGGGGCCGCCGATGGTCTTGGTGATTTCAACGTCGAGGACGTCCACCGTGGAGTCGTCGGTGTTTTCGTCGGCGGGGTCGGAGGTGCGGTCTATCTGCCTGCCGGTGCCGTCGGTGCGGGAGTTGTAGGAGACGGAGGCCACGTTGGTGAGGTCCGAGCCCGCGCCCACGTCGCCGTCCACGGTGGCGGTATAAGTTATCACCAGCTGCCCGCCCAGCGGGATATCGGTGTCGGAGGTGCCTCCCTCCAGGTCCACGGTGAGCTCGCCGCTGGCGCCGCTGTAGGCCACCGAGTAGTCCACGCCCGCAGTGAGAGGTACGGCGTTGAGGGTCACCGCCACCGTGGGCGAGGGGTCGGTGCCGCGCAAACCCACCGGCAGGGTGTCCACGATGACGTTGTTGAATGACGGCCACCAGACGTTGTTGTCGATGGTGATGGTATAGCCTATGGTATCGCCGCCGGAGACTGGAACCGGAGGGGAGCCCTCCTTGTCATTCTTTTTATCTAACTGCAGGTAGGGCTGGTCCACGTCCACGCTTACGGGCCCGGTGGAGGTGGTGCGGTCGGTCTGGCGCGTGGGGGTGTTGACCGTGTTCCAGTTGCCGGTCCCTGTGTCGGCGAACTGGTCGCCGGCGGTGGGGGGCCAGAACTCCCAGCCTCCCCCGTCGGCGAGGCCGGTGATGACCACGTCGAAGGAGAGGCGGAAGACGTAGTCGGTGGGCTGGCCGCTGTTGTCGATAAAATTATTCAGGTACCAGGTGAAGGTGGTGCCCGGCGAGGGGCTGGTGTCGATGATGGGATCGGGGTTGGTCGCGGGGTCGAAGGAGGCCCCGGTGACCGGCGTGCCCGAGATAAGGGAGAGGGCGGCTGAGCCCGGCACGTATTGCACCCCGTCGATGCTCACCGCGTCGACTATCTCCGGCCAGTAGACGTACATGCCCTGGGGCACGGTGACGTCCAGCTGGAAGGTGACCGTGTCCCCGATGGTGAAGGGCCCCGCCGGAACGTAGCCCTTGACCATGGTCTCGGGGGCCAGGGTCACCGTCTCGTCGTCGGTGTTGGGGTCGGCGGGGTTGGAGGTCCCCGGGTACACGCGGCCGCTGCCGTCCGCCTGGGTGTTCCAGCCCACGGTGGCCAGGTCGGTGAGGACGGCGCCCGCCCCCACCCCGGTATCCACCTGTGAGGTATAGGTGATCACCAGCTGCCCTCCGGCGGGCAGGGCGGTGCTCACGGTGGGGGTCTGGAAGTCCCAGGTGGCTATCCCGGTGCCCCCGTCGTATCCCTCCTCGAAGTCCACGTTCTCGCTTAGGGGCGTCCCGTTTACGGACACCGCCGTGAGCCCAGAGGTGGGATCGTAGGTGCGCATGCCCGCCGGCAGGGTGTCGATGACCAGCATGTCCTGCGCCGCCGCTCCCCCGATGTTGTCGATGACGATCTGGTACTGCACGGTGCTGCCGGGCAGCAGCGGCGAGGGCACGGAGGTGGCGGTCTTGGTGAGCACCAGCTCCGGCTCCTCGTAGCCCACCTCCGCCCCGTCGCGGTCTGAGTAGCGCTGGCCGAAGGTGTTCTCTCCCGCCAGCTTGCCGAGGTCGTTGACCACGACCCCGGCGGCCACGCCCGCCGCGTCGTCCACCTGCGCGCGGAAGACCACCTGCCACCAGCCGCCGCGCTCGATGTTGCCCAGGAACCAGTCCAGGCCTGCGAGGCCGCCGATGGTGACCGGCGTGGGCGGATCGTTGAACTGCGAGCCGGGGCTGAGGAAGAAAGCGGCGTCCGCGTGGGCGAGGCCGTAGGAACCGGCTATATAGCTGGTACCCGGAGGCAGCCAGTCGGTCACCTGGATGTCCTTGAAACGGATGTCGGAGCGGATGGGGGTCGCCCCGTCCGCGGTGTTGAAGCGCACGCGGAACCAGAGCTCGTCTCCCACCGTGGCCGTGACCGAGTCCGTCCACGCGGAGCCGTCCAGGCTGACCTGCTTGTTGATGGAGGGCAGCCCGGTGGAGACGCCGGCGGCCGAGTCGCACGAGGTCGTCTGGGACATGCGCGTGGGGTCCGGCTCGTCGTGCCAGGTGGCGTCGATGATGACGTCGTTGGACATGGAGTCGTCGGCCACGATGTCCTCCCCGGTTATGGGGGGAGCCTGCCAGGTGAAGTCCACGGTGGCGGTGAAGGTGATGGTGCGCACCGTGCCGCTGGCCATGGGCTCGGGAAGGGCGTTCCAGATGAGGGTGGTCTGTCCTGGTCCCGGGGTGTCGTTCTGCACCAGGTCCGGCGCGGGCACGGCGTCGGCGTTGTAGGTCTGGCCGTCCGGCAGGACGTCGGTGATGGTTATGCCGTCGATGTTGTAGTACTCGGAGGTGTAGTAGTTGATGGTGTAGGTGACCACGGTGCCGTTGCCCACCAGGGTGGGATTGACGCTCTTCTCTATGGTGGCGTAGCAACCGGTGACCTGGGCGGTGTCGCTGTCGGAATAGGGGTCTCCCTGAAAGGTGCAGTCCAGGTCGGCCTGGTTCTGGAACGGCGTCTTGTCGGGGATCGGCGTGCCCAACCCTCCCGGCCAGGCGAAGTCGTTATGAGGGCGGTTGGTGCCGACGTTGGCGGTCCCGAAATAGTCGTAGCGGATGCCCGCGTTATAGGTCACCGTCCAGCCAGCCGAGGCCGCCAGGGTGCCCACGTTCCAGGTGAGGGTGGTAATGCCGCTGACGTTGTCCCTTACCACGCTCGAGGGCGCAGGCCCCGATGCGACACCCAGATATTCCAGACCGTCGGGGATGGTATCCGTTATCACTATGTTATCCGTGGGCAGCAGAAAGTTGTTCTGCACGTCTATGGTGTATGTGTAAGGCCAGTCCAGCGTACCGGAAGCCTGCCCAACCCCGGTGGATTGGTTCGCGCTCTTGTTCACGATCTTTATCGGTATGACCTCCGTGGAGGCGGAATCGCTCCCCTGCCTCCAGGTGCCGGAGCCGTCCGGCAGGTCGTTCACCTGCGCGGTGACGTCGTCCACCAGTAGGTCGCCCACCTGCCAGGTGGCATCGCCGGCGAGGCTGACGGTGATATCGATGGTTGTACTCTCCGTGGGCTCCAGGTCGCGGAAGTTGTCGAAGCTCACCGTGAGGTCTCCGGTGGCGGGGTCGGTGCTCACGGACGACGGGGGGAGGTTGCCGTTGGAGTCGCTGGCGGAGACGAAGGTCACCTGCCCTTCGGGGTCGGGGCGGGAGGAGGAGAAGACGTCGCTTAGCGAGAGGTTGTAGCCGCGCTGGTCCCCCGTGTTGGTCACGGTGATGGAGACGGTGGCGTTGCCGCCCAGCAGGGGCTTGCCGCTGAAGGACTTGCTCACGGAAATGGACGGCTGTGCCTCCGCCTCGCGGGGAGGCGCGAATATACCCAGGGTCATGAATAAGATGAAGGCGATCACCGCGAATACGACGATCGCCTTGAGCTTACAGGAACTGGAAGTGAACAAAGAGCCTAGCATCTCTCCCCCTTCTCGCTTCCCGTGCGGAATACGCGGCCTTGTCTGCGACGTTTTTCTGCTTCCATATGAGGGATATTATACCCAAATCGGTGACTTAGTAATGACATATACCCATGTATAAATACACATGCGGCGGAAACGTTCACAAGTGGGTTTAAGCTTGAGTCGCGGCGATCATAGGGGGTTGTCTTGCAGGTTTTTCCACGTCGGCACGCTGGCCCCCGGCATTGAGGCCTGACCCTCGACGTTGAAAATGGAGGGCTGAACCCTGGAGACTTTTAGAGGCGGATGATCTCCTCGCTGACCTCGCCGCCGGTGACGGTGACGCGCAGGAAGTGGTGGTATCCCCCCGACTGTTCGGAGAGATGGGGATTTCCTCCGGCGCCCCCGGTCACCACCACGCGGGGCGGTCCGGAGCTGTATAGCATGTAGGCATGCAGGTGGCCGCAGTAGATCACCGGCGCTCCCGCCTCTCCCAGCATGTCCAGCATGGTGCGGTTGCTCTCCGTCTCCTCCTCCACGAAACCGCTCTTGCCCATATCCACCGGCGCTCCCGGAGGCACGTGGGCGAAGGCCAGGATGAGCCGCCCTTCCTCCACCGCTGCCAGGTCCTCCTGCAGCCAGGCCAGCTCCTCGTCCGAACATCCCACACCCTGCACGGCATCGTTCAGGAACACGAGGTGAGCACCGCGTGAATCCACTGCATAGTGATCAGGCCCGAATACCGCCTCGTAGGTTGAGCTGTCTCCTCCGGGCATGTCGTTGTCTCCCGGGACGGTGTAATACTCGATGCCCGTTCCGTCCAGGTAATCCTTCATCCCCTGCATCTCCTGCAGGCCCTTGCCGGTGGTGATGTCGCCCACGACCACCAGGAACTCTCCCTCCCCGGCCTGGGCTACTATCTCCTCCAGAAGATCGGTGCGGCCGTGGGGGTCTCCGCATACCAGGAAGGAGAAATCGCCCGAGAGCGCGTCCTCGCCGCTGCTCTCTGTTGCATCCCGGGGACCCGTGGTCTCCGCATCGCCGCACGATGAAAAAGCCATCGCCGTAAACACCAGCAATACGGCGAGGGCCGCGCAGATCCAATACCCGTATCTCTTCATACCTTCCTTCGTCCTGCAGGCTGGCTTTATGTACCTGCTATCTACAACTATCTTCCAGGACCTAGGATATATCCATGCTGCAAGTCCTTCAATGATATGACGTAGTCCCGCTGCGTGCGGTTGCGTTTATGGAAGGCTATATATGAGTTTGATAGAATAACTCTGCGATCATGGGGCCGTAGCTCAGTGGGAGAGCGCTGCCTTCGCACGGCAGAGGTCGTGGGTTCAAATCCCATCGGCTCCACCAACAGCCTCGCCCGGGAATGCATAGCCTTCCCGGGCTCGCTCATAACAGTACGGCGATGTCCGGCGGATTACGGGGGGCTTGAGCTTCAGATAGATTTGCACCGAGGTGTCGATTTGACTTACTACGTCTACATCCTGCGCTGCTCCGACGGTACCTTTTACACCGGGTATGCACGCGATGTCGCCAGGCGCCTGCAGGAGCACAACAGGGGAAGGGCGGCCAAATACACCTCGGGAAGGCGCCCGGTCGAGCTCGTATATTACGAGAGCTGCGAGGATAAGAGCCTGGCCGCAAAGCGCGAATACGAGATAAAGCAGTGGAGCCGCGCGAGGAAACAGGCCTTGATAGAAGGGGTTACGGCCATTTCAAGACCACCATCTACGTGCGATCGTTGATACGGACAACGGGTCCGGAGCCGGCTCACATCCAACCCCTTCTCGCCAGGAACCTGTAGACAGGCTCATGCAGGCCTCGCGCGGCGAGGAGAGCCGAAACCCCGTAGAAAAGGGAGGGCGCCAGCCGGGCAGAAAGCCAGCTCAGGCGCAGAGGCAGGCCGGGGATGACGTAGAGGCGGTTCCTCTCCACGGCCTTTAGCGTCATCGCGGCGATGTCCTCGGGGGTTATCCTGGAGGCTCCCATCGCCATCTTCAGCAGCTCCATCTCGCCGGCGATATCGTAGTCTATCTCTCCCGCCATGCGAAGGGTGTTCTCGAGGATATCCGTCTTCACCACCGGGGGGCAGACCACGGTGACTCCGATACGCGAGGAAGCCAGCTCCGTCTTCAGGGTCTGGGTGAGGGCTACGACGGCCGCCTTGGACGCGTTGTAGGGGGCGAACCTCGGCGCCGATATGAGTCCGGCCAGGGAGGAGACGTTCACGATATGCCCGCCGCCCCTCTCTTTCATACGCGGTATGAACGCCTGGCAGCCGTTGATCACACCCCACAGGTCTATCCCTATGACCGTCTCCCAATCCCGCAGCGGTATCTCTCCGACCGCACCTCCCCCGCCGACGCCGGCGTTGTTCACCAGTACGTCCACGCCACCCCAGAGGTCGAAGAGATGGTCCGCTGCCGCCTCTACCTCATCGCAGTTCCTCACGTCGCAGCGGAGTACCTTGCCCGAGGTTCCCGCTTTCTCGACAAGGCGCAGGGTCTCCCCGGCTCCCTCCATATCGATATCCATGATGCCGACGCGGGACCCGCTTGCGGCCCAGGCCTGGGCGAAGGCCCTGCCCAGCCCCGAGGCTGCCCCGGTGATGGCGACGGTATCGACGTGCTTGCAAATCATTTGTCTCCCTGCTTTCATTGCCATTCTCAGGTAATGGGAAATGGGTTCAGGCCTTGGCATTCTGCTGACAGGTTACACGATATCCAAAACGCTAAACATGCCGAACGCAAGACCTTACCCCACCCTGCGGGGCATAGAGCGAGCCGCGGTCGTAGATCACCTAGAGTTTGCCGCGGTCCTTGAGGTAGGCAACGCCCAGCTCGACGATGTTCGCAGCCGGCTCCCGCCAATCCTCGCGTGCCATGACGGACACGGCCTCGGAGGGGCAGTGGGAGACGCACAGGCCGCAGCCGATGCACTTGACCTCGTCTATTATGGCCAGGTCGTCCTCCACGGTGATGGCCTTCATCTGGCATACTTCCACGCAGGTCTCGCAGCCGTTGCAGAGCTCCTCGTCCACCACGGCCTTGTAGCGCGATGCCGCCACCGCTCCCGCTATGTTCAGCCTGGTCATCGTGCCCAGGAAGCCGCAGCAGCAGCCGCAGCAGTTGCAGATGAAATTGATCTTCTCCTGGATGTTGTCGGTTATGTGTACCAGGCCCGCTTCCTCGGCACGCCGTAGCGCATCGAGCATCTCCTCCTTCGAGGCCTCCTTTGCGAAACCCCGCTCCACCAGGAACTCGGCGAAGGGGCCGAAACACATGCATACGTCCTTGGGGGCCCCGCACGACTTCCCCAGCAGCTCCGCCTCGTGGCGGCAGAAGCACGTGGTCAAAGCCATGAAGGTGGAATCCTTGATGAATTCGCTGACCTTTTCGTAAGGGAGGACCTCCTCGCTGCGCGGGATCTCCTCCTCGACCATCATCACCCGTGCCAGTGCCGTGTTCGCTGTCCAGCTGGTCTCACCCCAACCCTCGTAGTAGTAAGCGTCGAAGAGCTCGGCGATCTTCCTTTTCTGCGGCGTGGTCTCCCCCTTCATGAACTGCATCTCGAAAATTCCGGGTACGAGGGGCAGAAGGTTATAGTATCTCTTTCCCTGCTTTTCCCTGGACAATACCAGGCCTTTATCGGCCATGCCCTCGAGAAGCCCGTAGAGCTCATCCTGGTCGCGTCCCGTCCTCACCGCTATGGAGCCGAGCTCCTCGAGACCTGCCGGAAGGTCGATGGCCAGCTCCGCCTCTTTCTCGTCGAAGATGATTTTAAGTATATTGAGGAGATTCTCCGACTCCGGAGCCCCCGCCGGAAAGTCGTCCAGGCGCTTCATAAGACCCATGTATACGTCATCCATCACGACCTCCCTGCTAAAGCAAGCGTGTGCACCATCCGATTTCAAATACTGGCTGCATAATATCATATGGAGTCGCCGGGCCGTTTGATTTTAGGCCGGAAGTCTATATGATATAACGAAAGGAAATGGGGATGGCAGTAAAAGGAAGTCAAGCCCTATGGTAGATTTTCTTGCGGAACTGAACAACTATTATGTCAGGAACCGCGGCAAGCGGATCAAACAGGAATTCCGCGACGTTCTTGAAAAGGACCTGGATGATCTATCCGGTTCCCAGAAACAGATCTACGACATATACATAGAGCCCAATATCGCCCAACTCCAGGACACGCTCTACGAGGCCTTCAAGGAAGCGGACCGTCCCCTGGAAACCTGGCGTACAGCCATACTGGAAAACCCGCCCACTATCATTAATCACATCGCCAAGAAGATGGTCATCCGCGCCATCCGCGACATGGATACGGGCGAATTCTGATCTCACCTCTCTTACCCCCCAAGGCCAACGCTAAGTCATGATCGGTCGCTGGCGATGATTTAATACGGTCAGGCGTGCTACCGATAATAAATAGCAAGCAGTGCTGGGATAGAATAAAGGAGTCCGGCATGAAACGTGTAATGGTGTTATCCCTTCTCCTGATGATGCTTGCCGTTGTCTTCGTGGGCTGCGGCAGCAATACCGACTCTGACGCAGGCAGCGTGGAGGTGAACAAAGGGGGAGACATCGAGCAGGCTAATGCCGCCGCCTGTGCGGCAAACCGCAAGATAATATCGGCCGCGGCGCAGGAGTACTTTGCCATGGAAGGGACTTATCCTTCCTCGATCCAGGCGCTGGTGCCGGGGTATCTGCAGAGCGTTCCCGCCTGCCCATCCGGGGGTACCTATTCACTCTCGGGCAATACCGCCACCTGCTCAGTGCACGGACAGTAGGACAACCCCCAACCAACCACCAGGGTCCCGTTCTTTTCCCCGTAGGGTGGGGTCAGGTCTTGCGTTTCGCTTTTCTTGCGCCCCTTACTCCCGCCAAGATCCGCGGCGAAATGCCAAGGCCTGACCCCATTCCCCGTTACCTGAGACCAACGCCGGATGCAATACGCCACATACAAACGGGGCCGGGATGCTTCCCGACCCCGTTCAATATTGCCGTCTACAACGATGCCGCGATATTCCTGCCGTATTCCTCGGCCGCCGCCAGGTCCTGCTCCGTCGGCACCAGGTTGACGCGGAAGGGCTCCTCCTCGACCTTGAACTTGAGTCCCCTGAGCCGCTCGGCTATGAGTTTCGGCGCCTCCCCGCTCCAGCCGTAGGAGCCGAAAGCCGCACCCACCTTGCCCTTGAGACTCAAAGTCGCCAGGTGGGAGAGGAGATACCATACCGGCTCAACGGCGTCTGCATTGATGGTAGCCGATCCTACCGCGATACCGTCCGCGGCCTCTATGCGGTCGATCATCACCCCCAGCTCGGTTGCCGCCGCGTCCATGACCAGGGCCTTCGCCCCCTCGGCGCGGGCTCCCTCCGCTATCTTCTCGGCCAGCATGGCGGTGTTGCCATAGGCACTGGCGTAGAAGACCAACAGCGTCTTCTGTTCGTCGGGAACCGGTACCGAGCTCCACTCCCGGTATTTCTCCACGCATGACCAGGGATCCGCGCGCAACATGGGACCATGGCTGGGGCAGATGACCTTGATGTCTAGGTTCTTTATCTTATCTATGGCCTCCAGCACGTATTTCTTGAACGGGCGGAAGATCACCAGGTAGTAATACTCGAAAGCGTAATGGTAGTCGTCGATGAGATCGTCGAAAAGGCGGTCGTCGCAGTAGTGCGCCCCCAGGAAATCGCAGGGAAAGAGGATGCCTTCTTTCTCCAGGTAGGTGAACATGGTGTCCGGCCAGTGCAGGAATGGCGCGTGGACGAAGGAGAGCTCGACTCCCTTTCCCAGATCCAGGGTGTCGCCGTCCTTCACCAGGATGGGGTCGACATCACGATTGAGTATGTTGTGCACGAAATTCTTGCACTGGCGGTCGCATACCACCCTGGCATCGGGGGCGTCCTCCAGCAGCCTCGCCAGCGACCCGGAATGATCGGGTTCGGTATGGTCAACGATTATATAGGCGATATCCTTGGGATCGACCAGGGAACGCAGGTTCTCGATGTATTCCTCGTAGAAGGGAGCCTTGACCGTGTCCACCACCGCGATCCTGTCACCACCGGTGATGAGGTAGGCGTTGTAGGTGGTGCCATGGTCCGCCTTCATGATGATATCGAAAACGCGTAGTTGAGGATCTAGCACCCCAACCCAGTGCACTCCCTCGCTTATCTTCACCGGCAGCATGAGGTCCTCCTACAGTTTCTCGAACATATCCTTTTCCGCGCCGCACTGCGGGCAGACCCAATCGTCCGGAATGTCCTCGAAGGGGGTTCCCGGCGCTATGCCACCGTCGGGATCTCCTTTTTCCGGGTCGTAGATATAGCCGCAGATGGTGCATTCGTACTTGTCCATTCCCTCATTCCTCCTTTTTCTACAGGCCGGCCAGTAACCAAACCAAATAGGCGGTTTTTAATAATATACCCGCAAAAACTAGAATATACCGCTAGAATGTAGGTTATCTTGACGGGGATCATTTCCCCGCGAAAGCTGTGATCAGCGTCAAGCCATAACGCCCCGGCCGCGTGGAGAATGTTCCGGCATAAGGGTTGCGCGCCCGCGATGCGGCGGGCATCGATAAGGAGGCCTGAGGGGAAGCATGCACGAGGACAACGCCGTAGCCTGGTTCTGTACCTACACGCCGCTGGAGATACTGGACGCCTCGGGTCTCACCCCCGTGCGGCACTTTGGAGACCCCGGCTCCCTCGAATCCGCCGACAGCTTCCTCCACCCGGCCATCTGTCCCTACGTACGCGCCTGCCTGGCGGCCGCGATAGCCGGTGGCGGACCCCACCACGCCGTCTTCGTCAACTCCTGCGACGGCATGCGCCGTCTCTACGATGCCTGGAGTGACCGCTTCAGGGATGATTTCGTCTATCTAGTGGACCTCCCGCGCAACCCGGGGGCGGGAAGCGAGCGCCTGCTGGCCCGCGAATACAAACGACTCATGCGGGAGCTGTCGCACTCCTGGGGCAGGGAGATAACCACAGGCGGCTTGCTGGAGGCCTCGCATGCGAGGGAGGAGCGCCGCCTGGACTACCTGCGAGCCTGCGAGGGCATATACGGCGCAGCACGCCTGCGTCTGGCCATGGAAGCGCATACCCGGCCCCCCGGAGACGTGCTTCCTGAAGCATCAGAGGGCGGCGGAAATCACGGCGCCCCGGTGCTGCTCACCGGGAACCTGCTCAATCCCGCCGGCCTGGTCTCCAGCCTGGACCGCGCCGGCGCAAGCGTAGCATGGATCGACCTCTGCAACGGCGACCGCGCCTTCGCCTCCCCCACCCTTCCCCGGGGGGATGATGTGGACGGCCTCCTGGCTTCCCTGGCCCGCAGCTACCTCGACCGCCACCCCTGCGCCAGGATGTCCGAGCCCGAACGCCGCTACGACCTACTGGTGGAGAGAGTCAGGTCGGAGGAGGCGCGGGGGGTCATCTACGCCTCCCTGAAATTCTGCGATTCCTACCTATACGATTTTCCGCGCGTGCAGAAGAGGCTGCAGGAAGAGGGCATTCCCCTGCTGCGACTGGAGAGCGACTACTCCGACGGCCACGTGGGACAGTTGCTCACGCGCGTGGAGGCCTTCCTGGAGATGCTGTGATGAAGGCAAGCGGGCACGAAGGAGGTGCGCGATGAGCCTGGTCGAGGACGTCAGGGACCGCTTCACCGGCAGGCTCACCCCCGCCACGGTGCACTCCAAGGTCTTCTGGAAGGCAGTGGAAAGCCTGGCCCGCTCTCCCCTGAACCGCCCGCAGTGGAAGGCCGACCGCGTATCCCTCACCTACTTCATCAAGAGCACCCGCGAAGCCTACCTGGGGCGCGGTCCCGTGGTGTGGTGCAATCTCCTCGTCCCCAGCGAGCTGGTCATAGGCATGGACTGCATCCCCTTCTACCCGGAGATGGCGGCCGCGGTGGTGGCCTCGGCGGGTCTGGCGCCCCGCTTTATCGACCGGGCGACGGAGGTGGGCTTCTCCCAGGACGCATGCTCGTATCACCGCTGCATGCTGGGCTGCGCCGTTGACGGGTTCATGCCCCGTCCGGACCTGCTGCTGGCCGTCAACTACCCCTGCGATTCGGCGCCCCTGTCCTTTTCCTACGTGTCAGACCTCTACGGTGCTCCTGAGATGGTCTTGGACGTCCCCCTGCCGGGGCGCGAGGAGGGTAATGCCCTTCTGGCCGCGGAGCTCGAGGAGGCTGCGCGGGTGTTGTCCGGGTTCTCCGGCTATAACGATTCGCGCATGAGGAAGGGCCTGGCGGAGGCCATCGAACTCTCCAACCAGACCCTTGCTTACCTGCACGAGATAGAGGAATTGCGCAAACGCGACGACTGCACCCTGGACGGCAAGGACGCCATGGGAGGAATAAGCGTCCTCTCCGGCAGCATGGGATCGCGCGCGGGGAAGGACTACTACCGCCTCCTGTGCGAAGAGCTCAAGCAGCGGGGGTGTGCGGGCGAGGATGCCATACGGCTGATGTGGATGCACCTCAAGCCCTGGTATTCCCAGGGGCTGTTCGACACCCTCGAACGATACGGCGCACGCCTGGTGTGCGAGGAATACACCCATTCCTGCTGGGAGCCCATGGACCCCCGCGACCCCTTCACCTCCCTCGCCGCCAAGGTAGGCGGCCATTTCCTGGTGGGGCCGGTGGAGAGGAGAGCTTCCTACCTCGCTTCCCTGGCAGAGGAATACCGCCTGGAGGGTGCCATCCACTTCAACCACTGGGGATGCCGGCAGAGCTGCGGCGGAGCGCAGTTGGTGAAACAGGCCCTGCAGGAGAAGGGAATACCAACCCTCATCCTGGACGGCGACTGCGTGGACGAGCGTGAATACCAGGAGGGGCAGATCTCCACCCGCCTGGAGGCGTTTCTGGAGTCTCTGCGCTAGGACCTAAGTACTGGCATCGAATCATTACCGCATGTACACGTGCCAGGCCTGGCCTGGCACAGTCAGGACAGGCGCTGGGACACCGTCGCGCCGCCCTCCGGGCGTCGCTGTCGCTTATGCGATGCAGCCTCTCGTATGGTATTACTCAGACGTAGGTGGTTCTCCAGAGGGCGTGGCAGCGCGGACCACGCGTGCCAGGTCTTTAACGTGAGCGAAACCACGGTCGGTAATGCGAACCCCAACTTCACGCTAAAGACCAGGCACCGCCGCGCCGCCCTCCGGGCGTCGCTGTCGCTTACGCGATGCATACTGTCGGACGTTTGCGTTAATCCCTTTATAATTGATACGTAACGGCAATTTAACAAGCGCGTACGATAATGGAAGAGGAGGTAGAATATGAAACCGCTGGAGCCGCCGCCGGAGATCAAGAAGATGGCCGAGTCGGGGGAGGCCGGGGTGAAGACGGTGCCCGCACAGGAGGTCGCCTTCCTGGTGCACAAGGGGCCCCATTCCGGGGTACAGGACTCCCAGCTGAAGCTCATGCGCTGGATAGGTGACAACGGCTACGAGCTCATGGGTCCCGGCATCGCCATCTTTCACAACGATCTCATCATCACCCGCAACGAGGAGGATCTCATCACCGAGCTGCAGTTCCCGGTGCGCAAGAAGTAAGCGCCGCGGGGGCGGCGCGCGCGTGCTTCAACGGCCGCCACGAGCGAGAGGAGGTTAGTGGCGATGAGGACGCTCTTGGCTATCCTGCTCGCGCTCTCGCTCGTCCTCGTCAGCGGATGCGGCGCGCAAGAGCCCGCAAGCGATGAGGGGACGGGCGGGAACGAGGCGGGGGAATTAGCCGAGGTCCCCGCCGATTACCAGGATACATACGCCGAGCTGGAGGAGAAGCTGGAGGAGCTGGACGCCTACCTCGACGACCACTGGGACGGCGAGACCTCGGATACCGTTTTCAGTGTCGAGCTGGTCAACGCCAACTCGAACCGGGGCGAGGCCCTGTTGAAGCCGTACAATTTCCTCGCCTGCCAGCGCACGCTGGAGTCCCTGAAGGACCTGGGGGTGACGGGGATAACACTGAGCGTACAATACCCGGTCCTCAACCCCGATTTTCCACGCTCCTCGGATTACCTCATGTTCTACCGCTGGCTCGCCCTGGAGACGAGGTCCCTCGGCCTCAACCTTATAGTCGAGACCACGACCATCTTCCCGGATCCCGAGATCTCACCCCTGGGAGTGGACTATGCCGGCCTGACCCTGGACGAATACATGCGCGAGAAAAGGGCCATGATCGAGACCGTTGTGACGGATATCGCACCAGACTATCTGACGGTCGAAAACGAGCCCGGCACCCAGCGGGCAAACACCGGCCTTGATTTCACGGTGGCCGACCAGACGGCGATCGTGAACCATATACTGTCCGGCCTGGACCGGGGCGAGACGAAGATAGGAGCAGGTGCGGGCAGTTGGGACGACCCGGCATACTTCGAGAGCCTGGCCGCCAACACCGACGTGGACTACCTGGACATTCACTTTTATCCCATCCAGGGAGACCTGGTGATAGATCGGGCCGAGCGCGTCTCGGAGATGGCGCGCTCACACGCTAAGGGGCTGGCGGTGAGCGAGGCATGGCTGTACAAGGCATCGGGATCGGAGCTCTCCCCGGGACAGGACATCGCCATGGCGGCGGATACCTTCGCCCGCGACGCCTTCGACTTCTGGACGCCCCTGGACCAGTCCTTCCTGGAGGTGCTGGTGAAGCTCTCGCACTACCTCGATATGGAATTCATCTCCCCCTTCTGGATGCAGTACCTCTTCGCCTACCTGCCGTACTCTCCCACAACGGAGGGGCGGGGCTACGCATGGGTATTAGAACTGGTCAATTCTCAGACATGGGTCAACATCCAGGCGGGCAACCTCACTCCCACCGGCGAGACCTACCGCGAGCTGATCATGGGGCAATGAGGATAAGCGGTTTTTACCCGCGGCTCAACCCTCGCGTGGTATGAGGCGCCTGATCTCCTCCAGCGAGGTCCTGCCCTCCCGCACCTTGCTCACGGCGTTGCGCCACATGGTCCTCATGCCCTGCTCCACCGCCTTCTCCTTGATGACCCGCATGGGCACGTCCGTGGTCATCATCTCCTTCAGCTCCTCGCTCATGGGCATGACCTCGAAGACACCGCTCCTCCCCCGGTAACCCGTGAAAGCGCAGGCATCGCAGCCGCGCGCGCGGAAGAGGACCGTATCACCGTCCGCCGGTTCTCCTAACTCCTCCCGCTCCCTCGCATCCGCACTGTATTTCTCCTTGCATTCCGGGCACAGCAGGCGCACCAGCCTCTGGGCGATGACCAGCCTTACCACCTCGCGCACGTAATAGGCCTCGATGCCCATCTCCACCAGGCGGAGCAGGGTCTCGGGAGCGTTGTTGGTGTGCAGGGTGCTGAGGAGGAGGTGTCCGGTGAGCGCCGCCTGCACGGCCACGCTCGCCGTCTCCATGTCCCTTATCTCTCCCACCAGGATCACGTTGGGGTCCTGTCTCAGGACCGACCTTAGTATCCTCGCGAACCCAAGGCCGATGGCGTGGTTCACCGGTATCTGGTTTACCAGGTCGAGGCGGTACTCCACCGGGTCCTCTATGGTCACGATCTTCATCTCCGGGGTCGAGATACCGTTGATCATGGCATACATGGTGGTGGTCTTGCCGCATCCCGTGGGCCCGGTGGAGAGAACGAATCCGTGTGGCGCCTCCAGGGCCTCCGCCGTCCTGGCCAGGTCCTCGGGCTCCATACCCAGGTCCTCCAGGCGCACCGCCGCCTTGCCCTGGTCAAGGAGCCTGAGACTGACCGACTCGCCGTATATGGTTGGAGAGGTGGATGTGCGCAGGTCTATGTCGCGCCCCTGGAAGTGGACGAAAAAGGACCCGTCGTGGGGCAGCCGGCGCTCCGCGATGTCCAGCTCGGAGAGTACCTTGAGGCGGCTTACCATGCCCTTATGGAGCTCGTCCGGGACCTTGACGATCTCCCTCAGCTGGCCGTCCACGCGCATGCGTATGCGGCTGAAGCCCTCCTCGGGCTCGATATGGATGTCGCTGGCATCCATCTTTATCGCCCTGGTGATGAGCAGGTTAACCAGCTTGACCACGTCACCCTCTTTTACCTCGAACTCCTCGACACCAGCCTGCTCGACCTCGCGGTTGCGGTCAACGTATTCGAGGAGTTCGTCCTCCCACTCCCCCATCCATTCCTCCAGGCGGTCTCCTCCGGAGGCCGCGCCGATGATCGCCGCGATCTCCTCCCTCCCGGCCAGGACCTGCTGGATAGGATGGCCCGAGGTGAAGGCGAGGGACTCGAGTACCGCGATGTCAAGGGGCAGGTCCGCGGCCACCACCAGTTCGTCCCCCTCGAAACGCAGGGGGAGCACGTTGTATTTCCTGGTCATGGAAACGGGGAAAGCGGCCTTCGCTCTCTCATCCATCATGCCGGGTTCCAGGTGTATGAGGGGAAGGCCGGTGCTCTGGCTCAGATTGCGCATGATATCGTGCTCGGAAAGCCCACGTTCGCCCATGAGGATCGACCGCAGCCTTTTACCCGTCCTCTCACTTGCCGCCAGGGCCCGCTCCAGCTCGGCCGCGGTTATGACCCCGCCCTCCACCAGGGCATCCCCAAAGCGCAGCTCCCACTCCTCGTCCATGGTTTTCATCTCCCCCATGAAACCGCTCAAACTCGGTGCGCCATACCCGTTTCATACATGTTACTATGTTCACATCACGTACATATGTAAAGGGCATATCCCTCGAGGCACGGAGGTAACGGGCATGGCTCTGCTGATCATTCTCATTATCGTCGGGTTATTGATAGTCCTCGTTCTGCCTTCCTTCAGGCGCATCGGTCCCACCCAGGTGGGGCTGGTCACCAAGCGGTTCTCCTTCAAGAAGCTGTCCGAGGACAATCCCATCGCCTTCCAGGGCGAAGCCGGCTACCAGGCCGAACTGCTCATGCCCGGCCTGCGCTTCAAGTTCTGGATCATGTTCAAGGTGGACAGGTTCCCCTGGGTGCAGGTCCCCGCGGGCGAGATCGGCGTGGTCATCGCCCAGGTCGGGAACCCGCTGCCCATCGGCGCGAAATCCGCCGTGTTCAAGCCGGTCTTCGCTAACTTCACCGACCTGGACGGCTTTATCGCCAACGGCGGCCAGAAGGGCGTGCAGCGCCCGGTGCTTCCGCCGGGGACCATGGTCCCCATCCATCCCGTGGCCTTCCTGATCATCACCAAGAACCAGGTATACGGGCTGCCGGTATCCCCGGAGCTCAAGGAGCTCACCGACTCGGACGGTAAGCTTTATCCCGCCTCCTTCGGCCTCGCGGATGCCCACCTGGACCTGGTGCGCATCTCGCCTCAACCCAGTGTAGACGGCGAGCATCTCATAGACATGTTGGGTATCGTCACCACCTACGAGGGAGACCCGCTACCCTCCGGAGCCATCGCCAGCCGCCTGGGCGCCTTCGGCGACATCGGGGAGATGGAGCAGCAGGGGGTCAGCGACCTGGAGCTCATCGAGGCCCTGCTGGGGAGCAAGAACATCCTGCACAACAACTACCAGGACTTCCAGGCCTTCCTGGACAACGGGGGGAAGATCGGCCTGCAGCACGATCCGCTGCTCTACGGCGCCTACGCTCTCAACCCCTTCCTGGTCGGCGTGGAGCTGGTGCCCATGCTGGTGGTGGAACAGGGGCAGGTGGCGGTGATCAAGGCCTACGTGGGGCTGTCCACCGTGGACACCTCCGGCGTGGAGTTCAAATTCGGCTCCCTGGTAAGGCCGGGCCACCGCGGCATCTGGCAGGAGCCCCTGCGCACCGGGAAGTATCCCATCAATCCCCGCGTCTACCAGGCCGAGGTCGTACCTACGGCTATCCTCACCCTCAACTGGGCCGAGGCATCATCCGAGGCCCACCTGCTGGACCGCCAGCTGAAACAGATCGTGGCCAAGTCGCGGGAGGGGTTCATCTTCGCCATCGACCTGCAGGTGCAGATCCACGTCCCGGACACCAGGGCCCCCAAGGTCATCTCCATGGTGGGCACCATGCAGAACCTGGTGAACGAGGTCCTGCAGGCGGCGGTGGGCAACCACTTCCGGGACAAGCTGCAATCCATGCAGGCGGTGCAGTTCATCGAGACCCGCCAGCGGGTACAGGAGGAGGCTTACGACCACATCCGGGAGAAGCTGGACGACTACCAGGTGGAGACCAGGGGGGTATACATCCAGGACGTGGTCTTCCCGCCCGACCTGGTGCGCGTGCTCACCGAGCGGGAGATAGCCCGCCAGGAGATCGAGACCTTCCAGCGGCAGAAAGACGCCCAGACGCAGCGCATCGAGACGGAGCAGGCCAAGGGCACGGCGGACATGCAGGCGGAACTGGCCAAGTCAAAGGTGGGCGTGGATATCAAGACCAATAACGCCAACGCGCGCAAGGCCGAGGCCGACGGCGAGGCTTTCTATATCAGCGAGACCGGTACCGCCAAGGGCGCTGAGGTCGAGGCGGTGGGCATGGCCCGCGCCAAGGCCTACCAGGCCCAGGTGATCGCCCTGGGCCAGGGACCCACGGCCCTGGTCAACGCCGTGGACGCCCTCTCCCGCAGCGGCGTCTCCTTCGTGCCGCAGATCCTGGTGGCCGGGGGCAGCAACGGGGGCATCCTGGAGGCTCTGGCTGCCCAGATCATGGGCAGCATCTCCAGCCATGGCGGCGGCTTCGCCACGGGAGCCACTGGAGGCGGCGCCGCAGGAGAGTCCACCTGGGAACCGCCGGAGGAGCCGCCATCGGGAACCGTCCCGGTACCTCCCCCGCCGGAATGAGGGCCGGCGGAGAAGAACCGACTTCCAGCGGCTGTATAACCCGTTTCTCTCAAAGGTCACGGCGCGGGCGGTGGGCGGAGATGGGCAGGCGCCAGTCACGGCCGAAGGCGCGCGGGGTGATCTTTATCCCCACCGGGGCCTGGCGCCGCTTGTATTCGTTGGCGTCCACCCGCCTCACAACGTCCTCGACCAGCTCGCGTGCAAATCCCCTGGCTGCGATCTCTTCCACACTGAGGCCGTTCTCGATATAGTCCTCGAGGATGGGGTCGAGCAGCTCGTAGGGGGGTAGGGTATCGGTGTCTTTCTGGTCTTCCCTCAGCTCGGCCGAGGGCTCCCTGTCCAGCACCAGTGCGGGTACAACCTCCCTGCCTTCGATGTGGTTGATGTAATGGCACAGGCGGTAGACCTCGCTCTTGAAGAGGTCCTTGATCATTGCGAACCCGCCCGCCATGTCGCCGTAGAGGGTGCAGTACCCCATGGAGAGCTCGCTCTTGTTGCCGGTGGCCAGCACCAGCCATCCGCGGCTGTTGGAGATGCCCATGAGGATATTGCCGCGGATGCGCGCCTGCAGGTTCTCCATGGCGACGCTTTCTCCCGGACCCTTCAGGCTGGCTTCTGCCCGATCCATGTAAGACTCCAGTATCTCGTCGATGTCGTAGGTCTCCAGCGATATACCGAGCGCCTCCACCAGTGCCTGCGTACCCTGGTGCGACACTACCGAGGTGAACCTGGAGGGGAGGTAGACACCGTGCACACGTTCCGGCCCCAGTGCCCTCGCGGCGAGAGCCGCCGTAAGGGCGGAGTCTATGCCTCCCGAGAGGCCGAAAACAACGTCGGTAAATCCGTTCTTGCGCACGTAATCACGCAGGCCCTGCAGGAGAGCCCTCATAACCTCTTCTTCATCTGCCAGTTGCCCTTCATCCCCGGGCGGTAAAGTTGGACGCCCTCCTGCCGGCGGACCCTCTTGTCCACTCAGCTCTAAGACCCGCGTCGGTGCGCGGAGAGCGTCCTGTCGCAAATACCTGTGTATGGGCCTGGCCGTCCTCTGGGCCCATATTCCCGTGACGTCCACATCGTGCAGGAGCACGTATTCCTCGAAGCACGGGGCGCACGCCACCCTTCCGTGCAGGGGATGGAAGACCATGGAGCCGCCGTCGAACACCAGCTCATCCTGTCCCCCCACTGCATTGACGTAGGCCATGATGACCATGGCGTCCAGGGCACGCGACTCCACCAGTTTCTGCCTCGCCAGCTGCTTGCCCTTGTGATACGGGGAGGAGGACAGGTTCACGGCCAGCTCCGCGCCCCCATAGGCGACCTCTGACTCCAGGGGGCCGCCGGGATACCAGATGTCCTCGCATATAGTGATGCCCACCTTTATCCCGTCAACCTCGATCACCAGGCCCTCCCGACCTGCCGCGAAGTAGCGGTTCTCGTCAAAGACGCCGTAGTTGGGGAGGAACCTCTTGCGGTACATGGCTACGACCTCACCACGATGCATGACGGCGGCGGCGTTGAAGATGTCCTCCGCCGCAAGGGGCGTTCCCACAACGGCCACTGTGTCCCCGACCTCGCACGCCAGCCGGGCGAGGGAGTCCGCACATCCGGCCAGGAAATCCTTTTTGAGCAGCAGGTCTTCGGGGGGATAGCCGCAGAGGGACAGTTCAGGAAAACAGACCAGGTCCGCTCCTCCCGCCTCCGCCTCACGCAGGGTCTCAAGGATGTGGCCGCGGTTGCCGTCTAGGTCGCCCACTACCGTGTTGATCTGGGCCAGTGCGATCCTCACGAGACATCACCCCTCCGGGTAATTCCTTTCCGGGGATCAGGGCCTGACTTACCTCTTCAGACCTCTTCAGACTTCAGACTTCAGACTTATGAAACAGACTTACAAGAGCGGCAGATAATTGTCCATCTCCCACGCCGTGACCTGGGCGCGGTAGCGTTCCCACTCTATCTTCTTGTTCTCGATAAGCGACTCGAAGACCGCGTCGCCCAGGGTATTGCGCAGGAGCTCGCTCTTCTCGGCCAGCTTGATGGCCTCCCATAGGTCCTCGGGGAGCTGACCGATCCCCAGCTCGCACCTCTCCTCCTCGCACATCTCGTACACGTTGCGCTCGACGGAATCTGCCAGCTCGTATCCCTTCTCGATGCCCTCCAGCCCGGCCGACAGCATGCAGGCGAAAGCCAGGTAGGGATTGCAGGCGGGATCAGGCGAGCGAAACTCGATGCGCGTGGCCTTTTCCTTGCCCGGCTTGTATTCCGGCACCCGCACCAGGTCGGAGCGATTGCGCACCGCCCAAGAGAGGTACACGGGAGCCTCGTAGCCCGGCACCAGCCGCTTGTACGAGTTCACCCACTGGTTGCATACCAGGGTTATCTCCGGCGCATGGCGCAGCAGGCCGGCGATGAACTTCTTGGCCGTATCCGAGAGATGGTTCTTGTCGTTCACATCGTAGAAGGCGTTGTTGTCTCCCTTGAACAGCGACATGTGGGTATGCATCCCGCTGCCGTTCTCTCCGAACAACGGCTTGGGCATGAAGGTGGCGTAGACGCTGTTGAGGAGCGCTATCTCCTTGACCACCAGGCGGAAGGTCATGGCGTTGTCCGCCATGGTCAGAGCGTCGGTATAACGCATGTCGATCTCGTGCTGGCTGGGCCCCACCTCGTGGTGGCTGTACTCCACTCCGATCCCCAGCTCCTCGAGGGCGAGGACGGTGTCGCGGCGCAGGTCGCTGGCCACGTCAAGGGGGGTAAGGTCGAAATACCCACCCCGGTCCAGGACCTCGGTGGACTCGGGCGATCTGAAATAAAAGTACTCCAGCTCCGGCCCGACGTAGTAGGTGTAGCCCATCTCCGCCGCCCGCCTGAGGTTCTTCTTGAGCACGAAACGGGGATCTTTCTCGTAGGGATCTCCGCCGGGTCTCAAGATATCGCAGAACATCCGGCCTACCGCGTTATGCTCGCGCGGCCTCCAGGGCAGGATGGCGAAGGTGCTGGGATCGGGCATGGCGATCATGTCACTCTCGTCTATGCGCGCGTAGCCCTCGATGGACGACCCGTCAAAGCCCATGCCATCCTCCATGCCTTCCTCCAGCTCGCTGATGGTGACGGCGAAGCTCTTGAGAAAGCCCAGGATGTCGGTGAACCAGAAACGGATGAAACGGACGTCGTTCTCCCGTGCCATCTTGATCACGTATTCTTTATCCTTGGTAGTCATGCTTTTCCTCCTTTTTCACGCCTCCTACCGTTCTTATGCTCATCCACGCTCCAGATTATGTCCTTCCAGTGTTTCACCGCTTTTTCCGCATTGTTAAATCTATGTTAAATCGCGTTGAACCCGGATTCCCCGGTGCGAATACGCACCGCGTCCGCCACGTCGTAGATGAATACCTTGCCATCGCCAATGGACCCCGTACGGGCCGCCTTGATCACGGCGTTTACCACCCTGCCCAGGTCCTCGTCCAGGACCACGGCCTCGATCTTCAGCTTGGGCAGGAACTCGACGCGGTATTCCGCCCCCCTCCACATGTGGGTGATGCCCTTCTGCTTGCCGTGCCCCTTGACCTCGGTGATGGTCACGCCCGGGTATCCCAGCTCGCGCAGCTCGTCCATGACCGGCTCCAGCCGCTCCGGCCGCACCAGTGCCTCTACCTTCTTCATCCTATATCACTCCCTTCTCGGAGATCGCCGGCTGGAAGTCGGGATATGCCTCCAGGTTGTGTTCGGTTATATCCAGGCCCGCCTTCTGGCCCTCCTCATCCACCCTGATGCCGATGGTCTTCTTGAGGGCGAAGAATAGTATGGCGGCGGCCACGCCAGCCCAGGCTACTACGGAGACGACGCCCAGGAGCTGCTTACCCAGTTGTGCCACGCCGCCCCCGAAAAAGAGGCCGTTGACCGCCGCCACCCCGTTCGCCTCCCCGAGGGAAGCCTGGGCGAAGAGGCCCACGGCTATGGTGCCCCAGATACCGTTTACGGCGTGCACCGAGATAGCGCCTACGGGGTCGTCCACCTTGAGCTTGCGGTCGATGAGCTCTACCGCGAACACCACCAGGATGCCAGCGACTATTCCTATGATCACCGAGCTGACCATGCTCACGTAGGCACAGCCCGCGGTGATAGCAACCAGGCCCGCCAGGGCACCGTTGAAGGACATGCTGACGTCGGGCTTGCCGTAGCGGATCCAGGTCAGGAACATGGCGACCACGGCCCCTGCCGAGGCCGCGAGCGTTGTAGTCATGGCGATGGTGGCGATGGCCGGGGAGGCATGCAGGGTGCTTCCGGGGTTGAACCCGTACCAGCCCAGCCAGAGGATGAAAGTGCCCATGGCGGCCATGGGGATGTTGTGTCCCGGAATGGCGTTCGGGGTACCGTCGGGATTATATTTCCCGGCACGCGCACCCACCATCCAGGCACCCACCAGGGCGCAGATCCCTCCCACGGTATGTACAACCGTTGAGCCGGCGAAATCCAGCATGCCCAGATCGTAGAGCCAGCCGCCCTCGGCCCATATCCAGTGCCCTACGACGGGATAGATAAAACCGGTTATGCATATGGTAGCTATGCAGTAGGCGGAGAATTTCACGCGTTCCGCCACCGCACCCGCCAGGATGGTAGCCGCTGCACCGGCAAACGCTATCTGGAAGAGCAGAAAAGCGTAGAGCGGCAGACCGTTCCAGTCGGGGTTGGCCAGGTTGGTGAAGAACCCGCTGGAACCGATGAAACCCCCCCGGTCGAACCCGAACATGAAGGCGAAGCCGACCATCCAGAAGACTAGGGCCCCGAGGCAGAAGTCCATCACCCCCTTGAGCATGGCGTTGGCCACGTTTTTGGAGCGCGTGAGCCCGCCCTCCAGGAAGAAAAACCCAGCCTGCATGAAGAAGACGAGCGCCGCGGCCACGAGCACCCAGACCGTATCCAGTGACGTGGATATGCTGTCGGGCGTCTTGGCCTCCCCCTCGCCTTCGGCCAGTGCGGGCACGGTCAGGAGAACGAGGATCGCGGCGACGAGAAAGAATACGGTGGCGGCTTTTTTCAACTCGCATCACCTCCCATTTGCTCGAGCACGTATGCCGGCGGCGATATGGGTACCTCGTACCATTTCAAACACCTGCCTTGATTCTTTCCGAACGCTTTTCGCTTTCATGGCACGAGTTTAAGGGCAGCGTGTTTCGAGGACTTTATCGCGGGATTAAATCGCGGTTAAAGCTGTGTTTCGTGAATATTAAAGGTCAAACGTCGCGTGAGGTATGCTCGAAAATATATCCGACTCCGCGGACGGTGCGGATATAGGTCTGCCCTTCGCGTTCGATCTTGGAGCGTATGCGGCGGATGTGCACGTCCACGGTGCGCGCGCCGCCGAAATAATCGTACCCCCAGACCTGTTCGAGGAGGACCTCGCGGGTGAAGACCTTGCCCGGTCGCGACATGAGGAAGCGCAGCAGCTCGAACTCCTTGAAGGTCAGCTCCACGTGAGAGCCGCCCATCCTCACCTCGTAACGTTCCTCGTCGATCTCCAGTTCACCCACGGTCGCTGCGGCGGCTTTCTCCTCCCCGACCATGCGGCGCAGCCGCGTCCTCAGCTCCTCGCCGGTGAAGCCGTCGGCGATGAAGTCGTCGAGGTGCACCCGGCTGTCCAGAGCTCGCATCTGCTCGAAGCGCAATACGGCCAGCAGCCGAACCCCATCACCCAGTATGCCCCCGATCTCCTCCAGGTACCTGCGCCAATCACCGGATCTTTCGCTAAGGTCCACCACCACCGCGTCTCCGGAAGCCGGCCTGGTGCGGCCGTCCGAGGCCAACGTTTCCAGCGCGAAATCCGCTTCCAGGATACCCCTGAGGAATTCCTCCCTATTCTCCTTGCAAGCGAGATAGACCTTCATCGCCGCCTCCAGGCATACAACCGGCCGATGGCATCGGCCCCGTTAAGCCTAATAGGGTGCCTCGCCGTCCGGACCCTACATGCTTATCATAAACCCGAGCCGTCCCTTTCGTTCAGTCCTTTTGCCCTAATACGAACGGAAGCCGGCGAGCGCCGGCTTCCGTCTCCACGGTTACCGCCTGATCTCAATACGCGTACATGCCTCCGAAGGGGCGGGATGATCTGGGTTGGAGCTTGATGAAATCCGAGTCCAGGATATCTTCCGCGTCGCCACCGAAATACCCGACATATTCCTCGACATGCGGACGGATCAACGCAAGGTCCTCTTCATCGGCGGGTGCGACGGCCGCTTCCTTCCCCAGTTGGTATTCCTCCACCCCTCCGCGGAGGAAGATCGTACCGCCGTGCATACCCGTTCCGATGTGCTTGGCCTTGAACCCGTCGCCGTTTTTCTTTCCGAGGCCCAGGGCTATGACCATGCCGCCCGCCATGTACTCCCCCAGGAAATCCTGGGTCTCGCCTCCGACGACCAGGACGGGCCGATGATGGCGGTACTCTTTCATATGTATGGCTGCCCGATAGCCCACGCTATCCTTGACGAATATCCTACCCCCACGCATGCCCATGGCGACGATATCTCCGGCACGGCCATGAACCACGATAACCCCGTTGTTCATGGTGTTCCCCACGCCGTCCTGGGCGTTGCGGTCCACGATGATGTTGGGCCCGTCCATGAACGCGCCCAGGTCGTTTCCGGGCACACCATGCACGACGATGCTCACGGACTTACGTATCCCCGAGCCGATATAGCGCTGGCCGTAGACGTTCTCCAGCACTATCTCCTTGGACCCCTCCGCAGCCGCACCCTTCACCATGTTGTTCAGTTCACGGTAATGGAGTTGGCTGGCGTTGATCTCAACACTGCCGTTTCTTCGCTTGAAGACCCCGGGTAGACCGGCATGGTGATCAACTTCGATCTTCATAGACATCTCACCCTCTTCGCTCGCCTTCCTTCTACCTTTACGCTATCTTCTCCACGCCAGTGGATTTTCCTCCACGAATCCCTATTTCGACTCGGCTTACATGTCATGGGTTCCATAAACCCTTTACTAGACTTTTCTCGTACATATTTCTCTATCTCTTTAACCGTTCTTTCCTGCCGCGCAAACACTCAGACACTTTAACAGACTCTCTTTATCCTGCAACGTAAATGTCTATCGAGGTCACCACGTCGCTCCGCTCCTCGCGACACGCTGGGGCATGAGTGCACTCAAACCCCAGCGTGCTTGATTCCCAATATGTCCAGTTCTTCCTGGGTGAGTCCCACGCCGCGCAAGCGCAGGCGGTTGCCGCGCAGGCTCTCGACGGCGTTGATACCCATGCCACCCAGGATCTCCATGATCTCGTGCGACCATCCCGTAAGCATGTTGACCAGCCGCCTGGTGCCCACATCCGGGTTCAGGCGCTTGGTCAAGTAGGGGTCCTGGGTAGCTATCCCCCAGTTGCACTTCCCCGTGTAACACTTCTGGCATACGTGGCAGCCCAGGGCCACCAGTGCCGCCGTGCCGATGTAGACCGCGTCGGCTCCCAGGGCTATGGCCTTGATAACGTCGGCCGATGAGCGGATCCCCCCGGCGACGACCACGCTTGCCCGGTTGCGGATGCCTTCCTCGCGCAGCCGGTCGTCCACCGCCGCCAGGGCCAGCTCGATGGGGATGCCCACGTTGTC
>JAFGDU010000018.1 GCA_016931915.1 Actinomycetota bacterium | reverse complement strand
GTCCACTCCCAGACCCAGGGCTTCGGCCTCCACCGTGAGGTCGAGGAGGGTGAAGACGATGTCGGGATGCAGCCGGTCCTCCAATGCGCCCAGAGCCGCAAGCTGAAACCCGGCGTCGCCTACGGTCTCGCGCACCGAATGACCCGTGAGCCTCACGCCTGGGTACCCGGCCAGCGGAGCCGCCATGCGGTTTTCCTGGCTCATGACCCGGTCCAGCAGGTTCATTTTCTAATTCTCTCCTATCGCGGCGGAAAAGGCGGCCGGCTCCGGGGCTCCCTGCCCCCAGTCAGCCCAGTAATCCAGATACTCGCGCAGTACGGTCCAGTACCAGCGGCGGTCAAATCCGTCGAAGGCGCAGTGCGATCCCGTGGGCAGGACCCAGATATCGGTAGAGGGATTGGCGCTCACCACACTCGCAAGCTCCTCCATCTCCACTATGGGGCATATGGGATCGTCCTCGGCATGTACGATGAGCAGCGGTGTCTCGACCTCGGAGATAAAACCGACCGGGCTCGAGAGCTCGTATATCTCGTCCTCGTCCCTGCCGTAGTAAGGCGCAACCACGTCGCTCATATAGCGCCGGAAATCTGCGCAGAAGGGCTTGCTGTCCAGGTAGCCTCGGGCCGTCGGCATATCGACGTAACGCCGCATGTCCTGGCGGCGCATCTCGTGCAGGCAGGTAAAGGCGATATATACGGGGAAGAACATATCCGTAACCGGCGGCCTCGTGCTTATATATTCGACCATGCGCCGCATGGAAGCATATCCGTTCCACGCCACGGCTCCCCCGCTTAGATAGGGGTGTTCGCGGTTCTGGTAGGCGGCGTTCATCACCGAACCAGCCCCCAGGCTGTACCCTACCGCCGCCACGGTGGTGACCTCTTCTCTCCCCGCGAGGAACCTGCAGGCGGCCAGGATGTCCTGCCCCTCTTTCCATCCGCCGGTGGTGGGAGAGTGCGAGAGTTTCTGGCTCTCGCCGAAGTTGCGCAGGTCCAGGGTCATGACGTTGTATCCCCATCCCGAGAAGGCCTCCAGGGCCGGGTTCAGAACGTAATTCTGGTTCTTGGAGCCGAACAGTCCGTGCGAGAATACCACCCCCGGCCTCCTGCGGCCGTCGCGATGCAGCCCCACCATGCCCACGAGGGGCGTTCCGTCCAGGCTGGTGAAGGTCACCTTCTCGAATCCGGGAGGATAGGGATAGACGTAGCCGGCGGTCGAACGCCTGGCGTCCAGGCCCATGGGCAGAAGGTCGGGGCCGAAGGCAAGCGCCAGGCTGTAGAGGTAGGGTTTGTCCGGAGCGAAGGGGACCGTACGCAGGTGAGAGGCGATAGCCTCCATGCTCCCGCCGTCTTCGCCGCTATATCGCGCGCCTTCCCGCACCCCATCGGCAATGCCGCGGCGGAAGCGGTTGTGCAGGGACATGGTCCACCCCACAGTAAAACCTGCCGTCATCCCGAAGGAGGCGGCTCCACAGGCGGCTATCTTTCTGGCTCTTCCGGATCTCCTCATCCCCCCATACCTCCATTCGTGTAATGCCCCTCTCGTGCAAACGCGGACATAATAAGGATAAATCATTCAGCAATCCTGGCCAATGGCTGAGAGCTCGAATGCCAAGCAGGGGGGAAACCATCGCACAAAGGAATCGCGGACATGTTTAAGACCTTAACCCAGTGCGCGTCTGGGCTCAGGGGCTATGTCGTGGTATCAACGGCCCATGCCACGGGGCAGGTATACCTCCCTGGTCACTGCCTGAACCTTGCTCGCGTCCACGTGCAAGCGGCCGGCGCGGCGGCAGTGCCTGCAGATGAGCCAGCGTCTGCCCATGCGGCCGCCACAGACGGGGCAACGGATGCCGCCCTCGGAGATCAGATATCCGTGCTCGAACTGCTCTTTCACTTTCGCACCCCTTTGGTCGAATATGGTCTTCACCATATTCAACGCTGGTGAAAGCCGGTTCTTTACAGCCCTTTTGTAATCTATATCGTCCTCGCCTATAATTCCCTCAAGTAGCAATTAAAGACCAGCCCAGGCAGCCAAGGTAATTTATGGAAATCGCTGAAGATACCCGGGAAGAGACTCAGGCGCCGCAGCCGGCAGCTTACCGCCCTGCCCCGCCCTGGGGATGGGGAGAGGCGCTGGTTGCCGCGGGCTGCATACTCTGCGTCGTGGCGGCGACCGCCCTCCCCTGGGCAAGGGCCTCCGTCACCTGGAGGGCCATCATCTTCGAAACAGACGTGGACTTGGGGATATTCTCTTTCCGGCTCTTCGACAACCCCTGGCTTGCCGCCGCTCTCATTTCCGTGGCGGCGCTCTGCCTGGCCGGCCTGCTGTGGAGGCGTCATGCGGGAAGCATAGCTATCGCGGCTTCGCTCCTGCTCATCGGCGGTTCGATCGCCTACGTGATCAGCCTTATCGAGGACGCCTTCGACTTTCTCGGCTTCTACAAGCAACTGTTGGAATTCGTGCGCGGCCTTCCCATGATCGGACCGCTTGTCGAATCGGCGATCAGGGAACGCCTCTCCATATCCGCATATCCACACGTAGGGGTGTTCGTCTTCATCTTCGCCACGCTTCTCATCCTGGCCGGCGGGATCCTCATGCGTCGCCGCGACCGCATTCATGTATAATTGGGGCATGAAAATCGTACATTACACCGAGGTCCCGGCTGAGAACCCGGGCGGAGAGACCCAGGGCGTGACCATAAGATGGGTCATCTCCGAAGAGGACGGGGCGCCCAATTATTACATGCGGGTATTCGATATCGCGCCCGGGGGATACTCTCCCCTGCACCGCCATCCCTGGGAACACGAGGTATATATCCTATCCGGGGAGGGGGAGATAGTGCAGGAAGATGGAAGCGTCAGCGTGCAGCCGGGCACGGCCATCTTCATCCCCGGGGAGGAGCTACACCAGATCAGGAACCCCGGAAACCAACTGCTGCGCTTTATCTGCACCATCCCCTCTTCCGGAGCTTGAAGCCCCTCCGTGCTGCCGCCGCGCAGCGACTGCCGCGGCGCGCCCGGCGATCACCTCACGCCCTTGCCTGTAACCCTTCTCCAACGCAACGAAGGTGGTTGCCGCGTGTATGCCCGCGTCATCCACCTCCGCGTTGCGAACGGCGATCCTTTTCCGCCTACTCCACCGCTTCCTCGATGGCCTTCTTCTCCTGGTGCTGCATGCGCCCGACATAGATGCCGATGATGAAATCCATGACCGCTGCTACCAGCAGGTAGATCCCGAAGAGGACCATCAGAGCGTATACCGTACCTGCCGTCCAGGCGAGAATCGCGATCCCGAAGCCGACCGAGATCACGCCGAATACTCCCAGCACTCCTCTTCCGGACTCCGGCGGCATGTCAAAGGCTACGGCGATCTCGGCGATACCCATGACGATCACCCAGAGACCCATGAGTATGGCCACAAAACCCAGGGTAAAATCAGTGTGGTTGACGAAGATCAGCCCGATGAGCAGGCCGATCAGACCCCACACCAGGGTCCATCCCCACGGCTCCTTGCGGAAGACAAAGACGACCGAGCGTATGAGGTTGATAACCCCGTCGATGATGAGGAGAACCCCTATGAGGATAATGAAGGTCTTGAGGGTCGCGCCCGGATAGGCCAGAAACAGGATACCGAATATGAGCGCCAGGATACCCCTGAGCACGTACGACCACCAGCTCCTGTACAAGATGTCTACTTCCATAAACCCCCCAATCACAGGTTATGCGCGGGGCAGGCGAAAAGCCCGCTTCGCCGCATACACGTACACGTTTATTAAGACCTTCTGCTCACCTCCTCCCATTGTTCGTACACCTATTATTCCCCCTTGGTCCCCCTTTTCCTGTCTTCATCGACATCCGCGAAATCGCGATCACCATACTACACTTGATTTCTCTGTTTGCCTGCTTATTCCTGTATATGCTTTGGCGGTCGCGCGTATTTATATGGTGGCGTAGAGCGGGCTGGGCTTCTCTTCATATTGTCGAAGAAGATCGCTCGCTGCGTGGGGTCGCGGTAATGCCAGCGTGCGGAGGCGCGTCATCCGTACTACGGCTGTCCCTTGGGCAGGAAATCCTCGCGGTCGATGAGATGGATGACCTCCAGGCAGTCCTTGACCACGTCCTGGTACTTGCGCTGGTCCCACTTGAGATAGCCCACGGGACAGCGCACGGCCCTTACGTTTCTCACCACGAGGTCCTTTTTATCGTGGATATGGCCCGATATGGAGACGGTCACCCTTTCGTGGGAGAAGAGGATCCCCGCCAGGTCGCGCGAGCCCGGGAAGGGCACGCCAGCAACGGAAAGCGCCTCGAAGGGTGGGTAATGCGTGACCACGACGACCTCGCTTATCAGGGGGTCGCGGCAGAAAGCCTCTATGTCCTGGTCCAGGCGCAGGTTAAACTCGCGCGCCACCTCCGCGTCCGGCCTCCTTGCCGGCCACAGCCTTCCCTCCATCATCATGGAGATATCGCTCCAGCACGCCCAGCGCATGTCGTTCCACACGCTGTCCAGGAGGTAGTGGGATTCGCGCGGGAGGGCGGCCGAGTCCGCGCCCGGTCCCGCATGATCGTACCATGCGATACTCCCCACGAATCCGACCCCCCCCAAGACCATCGGCTCCATCCACAAGGGAGTGAACCCATTGCGCCGGCAAGCATCGGGCAGGTAGAAATAATACTTCTCGTAGGAGTCGTGTCCCTTCTCCTGCATCTCCTCCGAGAGCACCCAGATATCCTGGTTGCCGGGGATGAACAGCCTGGGGCACTGCAGACCCGAAAAACAGTCCAGAACGTACTCCAGGTCCCCGAGCTCCGGACTCACGTCACCCGCGATGACGAACACATCGGGATCGATGATCTTGAGGACCTTGGCGAGATAGGGAACGAGTTCCCAGTTGCGCTGCGATATATCCACATGCAGATCGCTGGTGTAGGCGATTCTCAAATCAGTATCTCCCGGCCTCAGGCAACCCCCAGATATATTCTAATACATAGCCAGCCGATGTACGCGAGCGATCAAACGTATATCGGTGCTTGTCTCTGGCAGTTCGAACAAGCTTCAGGCGCGCAAGGCATCGGACTCGAAGGAGTCGATCTCCTCCTCGGCCTCGGGTTGTGGTATATGCGCTATGAAAGTGGAACCCCTGCCGTGCTCGCTCCTCACCTCGACGCGGCCGCCATGAGCTTCTGTCAGACGGTTGACGATGTAGAGGCCAAGCCCCATACCCTTTATGGGGCCGAACTCCCTGCCCTCTCCCTGCCGGAAAGGTTGGAAGATGAAGTTGATATTCTCCTCGCTTATCCCCTGACCCTGGTCCTGCACTCCCAGCAGCACCTCCCGGTCCGTACGGCGCGCGAAGACCTCCACCCTGCCTCCCGGGGGAGAGTATTTTACCGCGTTGTCCATGAGGTTGAAGAGGATGATCTCCAGCTTGTCCCGGTCGGCAATGATCCGCTCCGCCCCCTTGTCCACCTCCACAACGATCTCATGCTCTACGGAACGGGCCCTGAGCTCCTCCATCAGGCTGCCCAGAAGGGCATGCAGGTCGACCTCCTCGGCGTCCAGGCCCAGCTTTCCGGACTCCAGGCGCGATACCTCCATCATATTCACCACGCTGCGCCTCAGCCTGTCCGCGGCCTTGCCCAGCTTGTTCACAACCTCGTGGCTTTCCACCGCGTCCAGGGTGTCTCCGTAATCCCTGAGCACTTCCGAGAAACCCATGATCAGGGTGAGCGGATGGCGGATCTCGTGCGATGCCATGTTGATGAGATCGGTCTTGTTCCGTACCTTCTCCTCCTGCGCGCGGCACATCTCCTCCAGGATGCGGATGCGCCCCTGCAGTGAGTCATGGCGCATCGGGGCCGCGGTCGAGGTGCTGAGGAGACCAGCCGTCCTCTCGATGAGGGCGACCTCGCGCTCGCTGAAGGCGCCGCCACGGGTGTTGCCCACCAGCAGCACGCCCTTCATGTCCTCTCCCTGCAGGGTTACCGCCATGTAGGAACGGATGCCCTTCATCGCCAGCTCGTCCTCCCCGGGTCCGCGCAGGAAGGTGTTGAGGTTGTTGCGGACCAGCTTACCCGCGCGGGAGAGGGCCACCATCAGGGGTCCCTGCGCCTCGAGCAGTTCCTCGTAGGTGCCGGCGTCGTCCTCCTCCCCCTTCAACCAGGCCAGCCTCCTGATACCCGCCTTGCCATAGATGGAGAGCAGAAGCAGGTCGGCGCCGATGGTGGCATCGAGCTCCTTGTAGAGCCCCGCGCAGAGCTCCTCGAGGGTAAGGGCGGACGCGAGCCGGCGCGATACGCGCAGCAGGATCCTGTTCTCGTCCGCAGCGTCTTCCAGCCTGGCGCCCTCCATGTAGGTTTCCAGCACGGAGACGGCCTGTCCGGCGAGGAAGTGGGCCAGGCGGCGGTGGAACTCCCCGAATGAGCTGTCGCGCCCCATCCTCTCGAACACCAGCGCCCCCAGCCTGCCCTTTCTGCCAATGAGGGGCACGGCGATATAGGCACGGCCGGCGCCCATGACGGACTCTTCAAGACCCTCTTCGTCCCGCGGCTCCCTGCCGTAGAGGGCGTGACCCCTCTCCAGGACCTCGGCTATCTCCCTTCCCGCCAGGAGGTTGAGGTCGGCTGCCTCGGAGCCTTCAGCGGTCTCCACGGCCCCCTCGAACTTGCCGGACCCCTCGTCTACGACCACGATTGCGGAGCGGTCGCAGCCCAACAGTTCCCTTCCTCCCCTGGCCAGGATACGCAGTGCGCGCTCGGGGTTCTCGCATGCCGTCAACTCTCCCTCGATCTCAGTGAGGATCTCAAGAGAGCGGCGGTATCCCTCCGCCTGCGTCCTCTCCCTCAGACCTCTCGCCAGGGAGAGCAATATCGACGTAGCCGGCTGCAGGGAGTCTATCTCCGCCTTGGTAAGCCTTACCTCAGCGGGGAAATAGAACCCCGCGAGCATGAACACTCCTCTCTCCCTGGCCGGCACCAGCAGCAGTATGAGGTTGTCGCCGGCGGCCAGCTCGGCCGCGGGCAGTTCCATCATGGCCGGGTTATCGGGCTTGACCACCGCCATGCGCCGCAGGTGCGATGCCATGCGCTCCAGTCCTGGCGTGCTTTTAAAGACGCTCTCCCCGCCGTAGACCGCATCGGCGAACCACGTGAAACTCCGCTCGGAAGAAAGCTCCTCGCCGAAATACAAGAAGGACATGCTCGCCCCCACATCGAACGACACAGAGCGCAGAGCCGTGGAGAGGAAATCGTCGGCGCTCAAGGCCGCATCGGAGAAACGGGCGAGGTCGCAGACGAGGGCGGTAAAGTCCAGGCCCGTGGCATCTCCCTTTGGCGCGCGCCTTCCCACCTCCTGTCCGGAAAACAGCGCCCCCAGGCGGTAGGTGAGCTGGACCAGGAGTTCCATGTCCTTCGGCTCCATAGCCGTATACGCCTTGCCGAAAAGGGTTAGCAGGCCTACCAGCGAGTCCTCGTGGAAGATGGGCGTGAGGAGAAAGGACTTGACCTGGTTGGCATGGAAAAACGGCTTTACCCCGGGGAAGAATTCGGCTATGCGGCCCGCGTCCAGGCTGAAGTCCTCTTCCCCGGACAGGCGCATCGCCTGCAGTACATCGATGAGCCTGTTCTCGAAGAGATGGTCGATTATCTCCGGCATCCCACCCCACCCCCTGGATGCGACCAGGGTAGCCTGCTGTTCGCCGGGAACGCCGCGAACGCGGTGTACCGTCCCTCCGTCCACGTTGAGCAGCTTGATGAGGAGGTCCAGGCTCAGGGAGGCGGCACGGGCATGATCCGCCTTACCCATGAGGTAGCTGGAGAGTATGCCCAGCTCCACCGAGGAGGTCTCCTTGTCCCCATCGCCGTCCGCCGCTTTTTCCTCGAAGGAGAAGAGCTCAACCATCCTCTCGAGCACCGCGCTGATGGCGGCCGCACGGTAGGACTGCTGGTCGGGTAGGGCGGTACTGCCCGGAATGGAGACCAGCAAAGCCGCTCTCAGGTGCGCGTGGCTCCTTATGGGAAAGAGAAGCACGACATCCGATGGTTTGCCGCATATGTCCTCCAGCCCCAGTTCGCTGAGTCTGGCCGCCTCCACCACGATGTAGCGGCGCACAGGCTGCTGCGCGACCCACTCCATGGGCACCAGCCGTTCACTTATACGTTCCCTTTCCTCCTCGTCCATGTTCCAGGCCAGCCGGGGTTCCAGGAATGACGACATCTCCTTGCGGACGAAAAGCACCGCACATTCTCCCCCCAGCGCCCCGGCGACACTCCCCAGGACCTCCTCGAGGGAGAAACCTTGTGAATACCGCTGCAGGACTTCCCTGTAGAGGTCCACCGCATCCTTGAGATCCATGTTCAACCTTCCCCTCCGCTATCAATCGATCCCCGCTTGGATTCCTAAACAGCACAAAACCACGGCGGAAACGGGGTTTCCGCTTGGTAACAAATCCTGTATAAGTATTTCACTTTCGTTCGCCTATTCCTTCCTTGCGCACGCACCCCGCCGGCAAAGCATGCGCGCGCCTCAGATGCATGTAACCCGGGCCGGCGGGTGTTCCTCTGGCCACCCGGTGTATGATCCCCCTTCAGTTTCCCCGTTCAGCTGCGCGAATACCCCCGGCTTTTCGATGAGCCAGCGCTCGCCGTCCCAGTAGAGCGTCCACATGCCCAGGCTCACGCGCCCTACCTCCCCTACGGCCCATACCTTGATGACGATGATCTGCTCTCCCTCCTCCACCACGTCGAACTCTAGTTCGGCTTCCTGCGGCTGTTCATCCGGATCCTGCATCCTCCTGATCATGAGGTCCAGGTCAAGCTCCTGCCTGGCCCTGCGCGTGAGGAACGCCGCCGCCTCGCCCACATCCCCCCGCCTCAGGGCCGCGACGAACGCCATTATCGCCTCGGCGGGGTCGGGACGCGCCCCCTCTTCGTCGCCGCCGAGCAGCAGCAGCGGCAGGACCACCGCCAGGGTTATACAGACCGCGAGGACGGCCGCTATGGATACGATGAGCCATTTCCTCCGTCCACCCTTTTTCGCCGGTTCCTCTTTACCTGCTGCCGCCGTAATCCCGGGCTGCGAGGAAGGCGTTCCGGTCGGTTGGAGCGCGGCCGCATCCGGGGCGGCGCCCCCCAGGAGCGTCTCCAGGTCCAGTGCCATCTCGCCGGCGTCCTGGTAGCGTGCCGCGGCATCCTTGTGCAATGCCCTGGCCAACACCTGCGACAGGCCGGGCATATCGTATACCCTTCCCTCCAGGGAGGGGGGTTCTTTCTCCAGGATGTTGTAGATCACCGTGGGGGGCGTGTCCGCCGCGAAGGGGTTGGCCCCCTCGAGCATCTCGTAGAGGACCACTCCCAGTGAGAAGATATCCGAACGCGGGTCCAGGGGCTCCCCCCGCACCTGCTCCGGGCTCATGTACTGTGGGGTACCCATGGAGTAGCCGGTCTGGGTGAGGGTGGCCGAGTCCATGGAGCGCGCGATGCCGAAGTCCCCGACCTTCACCCTGTCCCCGCCGATGACGAAGATGTTTCCCGGCTTGATATCGCGGTGGACCACCCCATGGGAGTGGGCGAACTCCAGCGCCCGGCAGACCTGCAGGGCGATGCCAGCCGCTGGTGCTGCAGCGATGGGGTCCCCCTCCTCCAGCAGGGTGGCCAGGGTCCTGCCCTCGGCCAGCTCCATGGAGATGAAGTGGTAGCCGCCGTCATGGTCGATGTCGAAGGTGGCGATGATATTGGGATGGATGAGCCTGCCCGCCAGGCGCGCCTCGCGGTAGAACCGCCGCAGCGCCTCATCCTGTGCCCCGGCGGAGAGACCCTCGGGCAGTCGCAGCACCTTGATGGCTACGCGCCGGTCCATGACCGCATCGTGGGCCAGGAACACGGTGCCCATGGCCCCCCGTCCGAGGGTTGCGAGCAGGCGATAGCGGCCCTTGAGTACGGTTTCTTTCTTTTCGTCCAAAGCCCCCTCCAGCCAAGCCCATCCGCGGCACCGCCACCAAGATTATAAACCAGGCGACCGACGCACGTTAGTCACATGCCCTCTCAATGAGCACGCACGCCTTCCGCTACGGCCGGCCAGCGGTTTCATCTACGGCGTCAAAGGGCCGCGTCTTCCTTTCCGCCCCGGAAAGAGAGAGGCGCCCCCGGGGGGGGCGCCTGATTTGTATCTCATATATGCTTTTTAACCTAGCCTATTACCGGTTTTCTCCGCATGAGCAGGCTCATGAACATCAGGGCGATGATGACGATCACCGAGAGTATTCCCGCCACGAGCCAACTGGACGTACTGCCCTGCTTATAGTTGTAGGTGGGCGGGGTCTGGTAGATAAAGGCGAGGCTGTTATCGGCATCCTCGGTGCGTCCCATGATGTGGTCGAACTCCTCGCCCCTTATCTTGATAGCCTCCAGTTGTGACTCGGTGAGGTAGAGTTCGGCCAGGTTCGCGGACAGGCCCTCGAACATCTGCAAGGTACCGTCGCTCATCTGGTTGAGGCCCGCTTCGATCTGGTCGGCACCGTAGAGGAGGGTATCGGGTGTAGAAGTCGAGCCAATACCCGCAGCCATCTCGCTCATTCCACCCGCTACAGCATCCGCGCCGTAGAGGAGGGTGTCCGGGGTCGAGGTGCTGCCCAAGCCGTTTAGGGCATCGCCCAGCCCGGCGGAGATCATGATCAACCCCTCTTTAAGGCCGGGATTATTGGGGTCGCCGCTGGAGAGCCCCGTCTTCATCTGATAGAGTCCGTGCTGCACCTGGGCCATGGCGTAGAGTAGCGAATCCGGTGCTCCCTCGGCGCCGATGCCCGTCTTCATGAGTTCCAGGCCGTTGCCGACCTGGGCCACGGCGTATAGCAGGGTATCGGTGGTGGCTGTTGTGCCGATGCCCTCTTTCATCTCCGTAAGGCCACCGTTCATGGCCGACATGGCGTAGAGGAGAGTGTCCTCCGCGTTCTGCGCGCCAATACCGGCTTTCATCAGCTCCAAGCCGCTCTCCACTTGGGCTACAGCATAGCGGAGCGTGTCAGGGGTTATGGGTGTTCCCAGGCCCGCGAGTATGCTGTTGAGCCCTCCTTGAACCTGGTCCACGGCGAAGAGCAGCGTGTCGGGGATGGTCGTTGCTCCGATGCCCGCCTTCATCTGCTCCAGGCCACCCTGTACCTGGGCCACGGCGTAGAGAAGTGTATCGGGAATGCCGGCCGCGCCCAGACCCGCCTTCATCTCCTCCAGTCCCCCTTTGATCTGGGCGGTGCCGTAGAGGAGGGTGTCAGGGGTTGAGGGAGAACCGATGCCCGTTATCATCTGGTCGGTACCCTCAAGCATGAGCCCGATCCCTTCATGCATGGAGGGATTGTCAGGATCACCAGTGCCCAATATTATTCCCTGCTCCAGCAGGTCCACGACGGGTCCGGTCCAGGGGGCCATGAGCCTGATGAGGTTGGTGGCCTGCCATATCTCTCCGCTAGTGGAGGTGGCGTTGTACATCTCGACCAGGCCGTTCTCTATCTCCTGTATGCCCTCCTTCAGGCCGGGGTCGGAAGCGGACCCGCTGCTGATGCCCTTGGAGACCTGGTCGATACCGTAGAGCAGGGTATCCGGAGTCGCCGCACTGCCGATGCCGGCCGCCATGGTGTTGAGGCCGTCGGCCATAGCCGCCATGGCGTAAAGGAGAGTATCGGGGGTGGTAGATGAGCCGATGCCCGCTTTGGACTGCTCCAGGCCGGCCCCCATGGCCGCCATGGCGTAAAGCAGGGTGTCGGGGGCGGTGGCGGAGCCGACGCCCGCATACATATCACCCAGGCCCGCGGCCATCTGGTCCATGCCATAGAGGAGGGTGTCCTCCATGGCGGCGCTTCCTATACCGGCCTTCATGTCCTCCAGCCCCAGGGTCGCCTGATCGACACCGTAGAGAAGGGTATCCGGGGTGTCAACGGTGCCGATGCCCGACGCCATCTCCTGCAGGCCTGCACCCATGGCAGTTAAGGCATAGAGGGCGGAATTGGCCACGTCGGGCGCGCCGATGCCCGCCAGCATGCTCATCAACCCCACCGAAGTCGCGTCGATGGCGTAGCTCAGGGTGTCCGGGACGCCGGGATCGCCGATGCCGGCGATCGCCTCGTCCACTCCCGGAATGAGCTGGGTGTTCAAGGCCGCCTCCGCCTCCGGCAGGCCGGCGGCCATCTGCTGAAGGCCGCCCAACACGGCATTAACGCCGTACAGCAGAGTGTCGGAAGTGGTTGGTGATCCTATACCTTCATCCATCTGCAGCAAACCATCTTTGATCGCGGCGGCGCCGTAGAGCAGCGTGTCCTCCGTATCTGCGCTGCCTAAGCCGTCCTTCATCTGCTTCACGCCGTCGAACATCATCTCCAGCCCGATGATGAACTCGGGCAGGGTGTCGCGCTGGTTGGTCTGGGGGAAGATGAAGTTGGCGGAGAGGACCAGCGGGGGGAGGGCGAAGTCCTTCACGTCCGCCTCGATCCAGATCATGTTCTCCTCCTCGGTGGCGGGAGGGAAGAGGGGGATGGACCAGCCCACCTGGTAATGGTCGGGAAGCGGCACCACTACCCCGGTGGGGTCCGCCTCCAGGTTGAAGAAGACGTCGGCGGGGAAATACCAGTCGTAGGGCAGGATGACCAGGGGGACGTAGGTCTCCACTTCCTCGCTGACCCTCTCGCCGGTCTCGGGGTCCTCGTACTCGAGCACGGTCTTCTCCGCGCTGTTGTTCCTCATCACCAGGGAGAGCCTGAAGTGGCCGTCCTGCCCGGTGATCTCGTTGGGATCGTTGATGATCTCCCCATTCCACTCGTAGATGTAGTCGAGGACGAGGGGGATGCGCATGCGCACTTCCTTGATCATTTCCTCACCGAGCTGGGTGGAGCTGAGGTAGTTGGCGTTGCCGTCCACATCCAATCCCTTCCACACCAGGGTATCGCCCTCGATCACCGGGGTGGTGAAGCCGTGGACGCCCTGCCAGGGACTGTCTCCCTCCAGGTCCTTGTCCTTGACCACGTCGACGCTGCCGTCGCCCTCGAGGCTGAAGAAGGTTACCAGCCGCACCTTCTCTATGTCCCCCTCGTAGTCGGTGTCCAGGATCACAGCCTCGGAGCTCATTATCTCTATATCGCTGCTCTCGGGCTCGGCAGCGGCCGCAGGGAAGAATGAGATCATGGTGAATACGACTACTGCGGCCACCACGACGCTCAGGAGTATCTTGCTGCTGCGTCTTATCCTCTTCATCTGCACCACCACCTATTGCTCCATCGCGGCCGGCGCTTGCGTGGCCTCGGCCTTGCCGGGGGAGAGCACCAG
>JAFGDU010000148.1 GCA_016931915.1 Actinomycetota bacterium | reverse complement strand
CACCAGATCAAGGTTGCTGTCCTCCAGCTCCTGCAGGGTGGGGTTGAGCATGGGTCCCTCGGGGAAAAGCCCCACCCTGACCGCGCCTACCGGCCCGTTGAAGGGTATATCGGACATGCTCAAGGCGGTAGATGCCCCGTTTATCGCCATTACGTCCGGCGGGTTGCTCTGGTCAACCGAGAGTATGGTCGCTATTACCTGCACCTCTATACGCATACCCTCCGGGAAGGTGGGCCGCAGCGGCCGATCGATCAACCTCGCGTTCAAAATCGATTTCTCCGAGGGTCTTCCCTCGCGCCTGAAGAACCCGCCTGGGATCTTCCCCGCCGCATACATCCTCTCTTCAACGTCGACTACCAGGGGGAAGAAGTCCCGGTCCACCTCGTGCTTGGATCCCATAGCCGTTACCAGGATGTCGGTACCCCCACAGGATATCACCACCGCGCCGTCCGCCAGGCCAGCCAGTTTGCCGGCCTCGAAATTCGTTACTTTTCCTGAGATCTCAACCGAGTATCTCTTGACTTCGTCTTCGGTCATTTCCTTTTTCATCTCCATTCAATTAATCAATCGTTGCATACTGCCGCGCCCTGTCTCAGCGCCGCAGCCCCAGTCTCTCGATTAGGGACCGGTATCGCTCCACGTCCTTGTCTTTCAGATAATCCAGCAACCTTCTTCTCTTGCCGACCATCTTCAGCAATCCTCTACGGGAATGATGGTCCTTGCTGTGCACCTTGAGATGCTCGGTAAGGTCATTGATGCGCTTGGAGAGGATAGCTATCTGGACTTCAGCGGATCCCGTGTCCTTTTCGTGAGACTTGTACTCCTCGATTATCTCGAGTTTCCGCTCACTGCTGAGGGGCATGCCATTTCACCTCCTTCATCCCCATAGACCCAAGAAAGGAGTCGGCACTCTCCACACCTAGGCCTAGGTTCAAGCGGCCTAACCACCGCTCTAACATCGTTTTCCTTTTTTATGCACTATGAGATGATAGCACAGCACGGCTGGGCGGTAAATCCAGTAGATCATGGAGTGAACTCATCGCTCCAGGGCGCTCTTTATATCTCGCTCTATCTGCTTGATGAGGGACTGGGCATCGGGGAACGTCTCCTCGCCCCGCAGTCTCCTCTGGAAAGATATTCCCATGAAGTGATCGTAGAGATCCTCTTCCCAGCCGGGTATATGGACCTCCAAGCGCCTCCCCGCCTCCTCGTCTCCCACGAAGGTCGGTATATCACCGATGTATGAAACCGCAGGTAGGACACGGTGTTCGAGGTACGCTTCACCGGCATATACCCCGTTGGCGGGAATACAGCGGTTATCGTGTACCTCTATGTTAGCCGTCGGGAATCCAAGCTTCCTGCCCCTGGCGTCTCCCCTTACAACCACTCCCTCGATAACGTAGTCCCATCCCAGACGCTCACTCGCTTCCTGCACTTCGCCACGCTCTATCATCTTGCGGATGAGGGTGCTCGATATCACGTCTCCGTTATCGCGCAGAAGCGGCACGGAGGTCACCGCAAAACCCTTTGATCGGCCCAGTCCGCTGAGAAATTCCACGTCTCCTTCGCCCCCGTGGCCGAAACGGAAGTTCTCGCCCAGAACCACCTCGCGAGCCCTCAACCTGCCCACGAGCAGTTCCTCTGCGAAAGCACGGGCGGAGATGACGGAGAATTCCTCGTCGAAGTGGGCCATTAATACCATGTCCACATCGAGTTCTTCCATCAACCTGAGCTTCTGCGCGCTCGACGACAACAGCCTGGGATGCCTTCCGGGCCTCAGCACCTCCAAGGGGTGTCGGTCAAAGGTGAATACTACGCAGCGCAAGCCCAATTCCCTGGCTTTCTCGTGTGCGATATGGATTATCTTCTGGTGGCCGCGATGTACCCCATCGAACATCCCGATGGTCACAACTGTCTCACCGATCTCATCCGGTATTGCTCCAATACCAGGTATTATCTCCATTCCTCGCGATCTTTCCCTTTCCCTGCTCAGCGGGCAGGCTAGCTACAATTCGCCGTGATACCTCTATAGACTATATTCACCGGCCTACACGTTTCAACGTCTTATTCCCCGCCCTTCCTCACATCCTTTACATCATCCGTAAGGCATGGGAGCGGAAGGGAGACGCTTGTGCAACGCGGTGCATGCCCAGGAATTTTTTCCCGCCGAACACCGCGACGATCTCTCCTTTTACGATTTCTTCACCCTCCAAATCCACCATTGCATCATTCAAGGGCGCTCCATTCTGTGCGGCCTGCAGCCCCTCGCCCGAGACCTCTATTCTACTGTAGCCTTCCAAGCCGCTCTCCAGCGACATGATAATATCCTCCCTTTGCGATTGTCGATTTGCAAGCAACGAGATCTCTACCGCGTCCTCGACTCGGAATGGACCCGATGCAAGACGGCGCAGGATCGCTAATACGCCCCCACAACCGAGCATATCCCCAACCCTTGACGCAAGCTCCCTCACATAGGTACCCGGCGAGCATTCTATATGGAATCCCACCTCGGCTCTTCCGCCTTCAGCACGGTACGCGAGCATCTCGGAGCGGTATACCTCCACCTTCCTGCTCTTTCTGGGCACATCTTCCCCACGCCGCGCATAGCGGTAAAGCGGCTGTCCCTTGTATTTCACTGCCGAGTACATCGGCGGCAGCTGCTCCAACGTGCCCACCAGGGAAGCCAATGCCGCCTCCGCTTCCTCCTGCCCTCCACCATAATTGTTCTCAGCCAGTACTTCGCCTTCCAGGTCCATGCTGTCGGTAGAAACGCCGAGCATGATACATCCCTCGTATACCTTGGGATCCCCCGGAATATATGAAGCGAATTTGGTGGCTCGTCCGAGCAGCAGTACCAGCAACCCGGACGCAAGTGGATCGAGCGTACCCGTGTGCCCTACCCTGACGCCGCCATAGATATCCCTGATCGATTTCACCATATCGTGCGAGGTAGGCCCGGAGGGTTTGTCCAGGAGCAGCAGTCCGTTCATGACATCACTCAAGCTTGGTGCTTGCGCAGTTCCTGCACAAGATCTGAAATACTCTCCTCGATATTGTTGTCCGAGGTATATCCCGCCGCCATCGCGTGTCCGCCCCCACCCATTACGCGCGCGACCGGCCCTATCTCGTAAGCATCACGGGATCGCAAGCTTACGCGGATCTTGCCGTCCGCCAACTCTTTGAAGAGGGCAACCACCTTCGTTCCGCGTATGGAGCGCAAATGATCGATGAGATCCTCGGTCTCAGGTAAAGTTGCCCCTGTCTCCGCGAGATCTCTCTGCGTTATGAAGCTGTATGCAAATCCCAGATCTTCAATCACTTCTATACGTCGCAGCGCCAGCCCCATCAGATGCGTATATGCCAGCGACTGGCTGTCGTAGACCTCCTTTATCACCCGGGAAATATCAGCTCCCGCTTGCGCGAGTTCCGATGCAACGGCAAAGGTCTCGGGCGACGTATTGCGGTGTTCGAAACGGCCTGTATCGGTCACCATACCCGTATACAGGCAGGTAGCAACATCGGGGTCTATCTCCCATCCCGCCGCCTTTATCACGCGGTATACCAGCTCAGAGGTCGAGGAAGCGTGTTCGTCCACAAGGTTTATATCCCCATAGAGTCTGTTGTCCTCGTGATGGTCTATGTTGAGCATTCTCGCAGCCCTCTCGGCACACTGCTGCAGCGGGCCAAGCCGCTCGCGGTTGCTGCAATCCAGCGCTATGAACAGGTCGACGTCCTTCACCTGGTTATCGGGATCCGCCAGCAACTCCCTGCCCGGGAGGAAATCGTACTGCGGCGGGAACTTCAGCGGCTCGGGCATGCAGGCATAGATGCTCTTTCCACGCCCTTGCAATATCATGGCCATGCCCAGGAGCGAACCGACACTATCACCATCAGGGTTCACATGCGAGCTCAGGCTTATGGTGTCCGCTTCTGTGAGCGCTGATATCGCGGTCTCGATATCTCCCATCATTCCCCTTCTTCCAGGTGATGCAGGATCCCCTGTACCCTTTCGCTGATCTCCGGGCCGCGGTCCAGGTATATCTTCAACTCCGGCGTGTAGCGCATGCGCACTCGCTTCCCCAGCTCTTTACGCATGAAGCCTCTGGCCTTGTCTAGTACCTCTATTATCGTTTCCGCTTCTTCTTCCGTCCCCATAATGCTCAACCATACCTTGGCGTGGCGAAGATCTTGCGTTACCTCGACATTGGTGACGGTGACGAATCCGACCCTGGGATCTTTCATCTCTTCCTGGATTATCTCCCCAAGTGCTTCCCTGCATGCCTCGTTAACCCTCTTGATCCGGTCGGGTATCATCACCATCACCCCGATCATCGCGTTTGCTCTACGGCGTAAAGATCGTGACTTTAGATTCGATCACCTCTGCCTTTCCCGCCGCCCTGATGCACCGGTCTACATCGGTCAGAATCTCCCTGACGTTGTATTCGCTATTGCTGACACACGTGATGCCCAGGCTGCACACCTGCCATAGGTCATTTTTATCGATCTCGGATATGCCGACATTAAAGCGATTGCGGACACGATCGATAACAGACCTGATAACCTGGCGTTTTTCCTTGAGGTTGTGGCACTGCGGCATATAGAGCTCAACCCTCAGCGCACCGATATACATGGCGCTGACCTCCTCAGGAGTCAGCGGTATCGCCACTCCTGGGTATCTCGCGCATCTCGACCACCTCTATGATGTCGCCTTCTTTGATATCCTGAAAATTCTCCAATCCCACCCCACACTCGTATCCCGCGGATACCGAGCGCACGTCGTCTTTGAACCTGCGCAGAGAGGAGATCGCGCCCTCGAATATAATGGTGCCGTCTCTTACCAGCCTGACTCTGGAATTCCTGTTGATCTCCCCATCTTTAACGTAGGATCCGGCAATGGCTCCCTGTCGTGGTACGCGAAAGACCGCACGCACCTCGAGTTCACCTACCTTTACCTCTTCGTACTCTGGTTTCAGCATACCGACCAGGGCCGCTTCGAGTTCTTCCAGCAGCTGATAGATAACCCTGTAGGTACGTATCTCTACCTTTTCCTTCGCCGCTATATCCTGTACGTTCGAATCCGGCCTGACATTGAAGCCGATCACAACTGCATTAGATGCCTTTGCCAGCATGACGTCGTTCTCGTTAATGGCTCCCACGCCCGTGCGGATGACATTAACAACGATGTCTCCCACCTTCATCTTGGCCACGGAATCCCCGACTGCTTCCAACGAACCCTGGGTATCACCCTTAATGATCAGGTTGAATTCCTGTACCTCGCCCTCCTGTATCTGTCTGAACAGATCCTCCAGCGACAGTGTCCGCACCGCCTTGCTATCATCGGCTACCCTTTCCCTTGAAACCCTAGCCTCCGCGATAGCCCGGGCTCTTTTCTCGTCTTCCACGACCACGAACTCGTCGCCAGCCTCCGGCACACTGTTCAGCCCCAGTATCTCCACTGCCGCCGATGGCCCCGCTTCCTCTATCATCCTGCCCTTGTCGTCGACGATTGCCCGCACCCTGCCAAAAGCTTTGCCCGCCGTCAATGCGTTTCCTCGCTTGAGGGTCCCTCTTTTGACCAGGAGCGTGGCTACGGGACCTCGTCCTTTGTCCAGTCCTGCCTCGATTATATTGCCACTGGCGGGGGCATCGGGATTTGCCCGATAGTCGTTTATCTCCGAGAGCAGGAGGATCATCTCCAGCAGGTGATCGAGGTTAGTCTCCTGTTTGGCCGATACGTCCACGTAGATAGTGTCTCCGCCCCATTCCTCGGGCAGCAGGTTGAATTCCGTGAGCTGCTGGCGCACGCGCGTGGGGTTGGCTTCAGGCTTATCTATCTTGTTCACGGCAACCATGATCGGTACATCCGCGGCCCTGGCGTGGTCGATAGCCTCTATGGTCTGGGGCATCACCCCGTCGTCTGCGGCTACCACCAGGACGGCGATATCGGTCACCCTGGCCCCTCTCGCTCTCAGTGCCGTGAATGACTCATGTCCGGGGGTGTCGATAAAGGTTATCGGTTTCCCTTCGAACTCCACCACCGATGCCCCGATATGCTGGGTTATACCGCCCATCTCCTGATCGGTAACGGCGGTATTGCGTATGGCGTCGAGAAGAGAGGTCTTACCGTGGTCCACATGCCCCATCACCGTTACAACGGGCGGACGCGGATGCAGCGATTCCTTCTCGTCCTCGATGATCACGGTCTCCCCTATACCCCGTGACTTGACCTCGAGGTCTACACCGATTTCCTCGGCAACCAGCAGTATCGCGTCCTCCGATATCGCCTGGTTTATGGTTATCATCTCGCCCAGGCCCATGAGTATGGATAGAATCTGGGAGGGTTTCCTGCCCACCTTCTGAGCGAACTCGCGCACGGTTATCCCTGCTGGAACGCGCAGTTTCTTCTTCATCGGCTTCGTTCCGGGCTCACGAGGCGTCGCCGGCCTTTCCACCCTCTGCGCTTCACGTTTATCGCTACGATACTGCTCGCGCCTGTCAGGCCTGCGCCTTGTCGTTTGCTTGCCGTGCTTTCCCGCTTGGTCCGGCGTACTCCTCCTGGCAGTGGGAGCCGGCCTCTGCGCGGTTTGCGGCCGCTTCTCTTCGGATACCTTTGCTTCGGCGGCCTTCTCTTCTTCCCTTTGAGGAGCAACTCTTTCCGCAGCGACTTTTTCCTCCGCCTTTGCGGCTGCCTTTTCTTTATCTGCCCGCCTCTCTTCGGGAGCAGGAGCCGCTTTCTTCTTCGCTGCCGGTTTTGATGCCTTTGCAGTCCCGGTGTCCTTGGCTTTGGTGGATGCTGCGGCCTTGCCCTCCCCTTCTTCCTTCTCGGTCTTTTTCTCGGGTTTCCTGGTTTCTGGCTTCTTGGCTGCTTTCTGCTTGGCAGCGGGCTTTTTCTTTGCCTTCTCTGGCTTTGCCTTGCCTGCTTTCTTGATAACAGCCTTTTCGGTCTCTTCGCTCAGCGAGGAAAGGGGGTTGTTTATGTCCTCACCCATTGACTGCAGGATTTCCAGCAGTTCCTTGCTGGTCATCCCCATTTCTTTCGCAAGTTGATGGACTCTTTTACCAGCCATACCTTCTCCTAGTCAGGCACGATCGAGCTCGCGCGACAATCCATCCACACATGCGGCGTCATCGTGGTCATTGCTCTTCTCTCTCGCCGTTGGCCGCGTCATGATTGTCCTCCAGAGCGGTCTCATCCTCATCCGACACCGTATCTACTATCCCACCGTTATCTTCCCGTTCACTTGAGATCTCCTCTTCGTCCCCAACGGGCTCTTCTTCCTCCGGCCATACTACGTCGTCCTCAATCACGTCTGCAGTGTACCCTTCGCGTTCGTCTCTTGCCTGGGATTCGCTTTTTATATCTATCTTCCAGCCCGTCAGCTTTGCCGCCAGCCGCGCGTTCTGACCTTCTTTGCCTATGGCCAGAGACAACTGGCTGTCGGGCACAATTACCTCGGAAAGCTCTTCGTCAGGATATACGAAGACCTCCTTGACCTTTGCTGGGCTCAGAGCATTGGAGACGTACTCCTCGGGGTCCTCGTTCCACGGTATGATGTCTACTTTTTCACCTCTGAGCTCGTTGACCACCATGCGCACACGAGATCCCCTGGCGCCAACGCATGCTCCAACAGGATCGATATTGCGGTCGTGGGAGACGACCGCGATTTTCGAACGGTGCCCAGGTTCTCTCGCCACGGCCTTGATTTCCACATAGCCCTCGGCTATCTCGGGAACCTCGAGCTCGAAAAGGCGCTTCAACAGGCCGGGGTGGGAGCGTGAGACCAGGATCTGAGGTCCCTTGCTGGTCTTCCTGACCTCGACGATATAGACCTTTATACGCATACCGTGCTTGCATCTTTCTCCGTACATCTGCTCTGACACCGGAAGCAGTGCCTCCACTTTTCCCAGGTCTACCAGGGTATAACGCTGGTCGGACTGCTGCACGATACCCGTCACGATATCTCCGGCCTTTTCACGGTATTCCTCGAACATGAGGTCCCTCTCGGCCTCCCTTATGCGCTGCAGGATAACCTGTTTTGCTGTCTGTGCTGCTATCCTTCCGAAATTGCCGGGAGTGACTTCATCCTCCTGCGTCTCGCCGCTGTCTTCGTCCACCCTCTCCGCATAAACGTGAATGGATCCTGTCTCCCGATTGACCTCGACTCTCGCCTCTTCCTCGGTAGTGTAGTTCTTCTTGTAGGCCGAAAGCAGCGCAGCTTCTAGGGCCTGGATGATCGTCTCGGCGTCGATGCCCTTCTCGCGTTCTATCTGCCTCAAAGCCTCCAGCCATTCCTGATTCAAATGTAATCCTCCATATCCCTTAGCTCGCCCTTACCATGGTGCCGCAAAATACAGCTTAGTCTTCTTCAAAGCCTGATAGGGAAAGGAGAGCTCTTCGTCGTCCACGACAACCGTTATTCCCTCTTCGTCTGCAGCTATCAGTCTGCCGCGCATCTTCTGCCGCCCTTCGAAGGATTGGCGCAGCAACACTTCCACCTCTCTCCCCAGGAAGCAGCCAAACTCCCTGGGCTTGCGCAGCACTCGCTGCAGCCCGGGCGATTCAACCTCGAGATTGTAGCTCTCGCTGATGATATCCTCCACATCGAGATACCGGCTTATCTCCTCGCTCATCTCGGCACAGGTATCAACGTCAATACCCCCCTGCCGGTCAAGGCATACGGTAACCACCAGCCGCTTTCCCCTCCGCTCCACGTCCACACACACCAGACGTATTCCCTCTTCGGCTACGAGGGGGTCGAGCAACGCCTCCAGGCGTGTCTCGATGTCCTTCAGCGCCATGCCGTGCATGTTACCACCTCATCATCAAATAAAAAGTGGGCACTTGCCCACTCGGCTCCCTGGTTAAGCTTAGTTCTGAATGAAGTATAGCACATGCTCCTTTTTACAGGCAACCGTGTATAAGACCATTAAATAGCCTCTCAACTGGGAAAATCCAAACTAGCGGCACCACGTAAACGCGTGGCTTGCAAGGTGTTTTCTTCCATCTTGACACCGCCGTCCAGCAACCAATACCCTATAGCCTCCTGCCTGTGGCACCCTTATAATAATTAGCGTTACCTGAAAGCGAGGAAAGGAACGGGGATTTCATGGATATGTTCGCAATGGAAAAGATCCGCAACGTAGCCCTGCTCGGCCACGGGGACTCGGGCAAGACCTCGCTCGCCGAGGCTATGTTGTTCAACGCCGGAGTGACAAAGCGTATGGGCCGTGTTGACGAGGGCAATACCGCCAGTGACTTCGAACCGGATGAGCAGAAGCGCGGTATATCCGTAAGCGCCACGCCCCTGTTCCTCGAATGGAAGGATTGCAAGATAAACCTTCTGGATACGCCGGGGTTCGCCGATTTCATCGGCGAGGTCACGTCGTCTTTGAGGGTGATAGACAGCGGCGTCTTCGTGATCTCGGCCGTTGCCGGGGTCGAGGTACAGACGGAACTCATCTGGAAAATGGCGGACGATTTCGGTTATCCGCGCATCGTCTTCATCAACAAGATGGACCGCGAGAACGCCAGTTTCCAACGCTGCCTGGACCAGCTGCAGCAGGTCTACGGTTCACGCGTCGTCCCCTTCCAGCTTCCCATAGGAGAGGAACACGATTTCCGCGGCGTAGTCGATCTCGTCTCCGCCAAGGCCTTCATCTACGGTGATGACGGGAAAGCCCAGGAGAGCGAAGTGCCCGAGGGTATGTCTGCGCAGGTACAAGAGGGCCGGGACAAGGTCATTGAGGGCGCTGCCGAGACCAGTGACGAGATCATGGAAAAATACCTGGAAGGCGAAGACCTTGCCGAAGATGAGGTGCTGTCCGCCCTCCTGAACGGTATCTCCCAGGGCATCATAGTACCGGTGCTCTGCGGCAGCTCCACTCACAATATAGCCGTTGACCTGCTCGCCAATGCGATCGTGAGCACTCTTCCGTCACCGGCACGCCTGGAGGAGGTGCGCGGGACGAAGAAAGGAAGCGACGAAGGGGTCTCCTTCAAGGCCGATGGCGATTCCCCCCTTGCGGCCCTGGTCTTCAACACCATATCCGACCCCTACGTGGGCAAGCTGACATATTTCAGGGTTTTTTCCGGCACGCTTGCATCGGACAGCACGGTCTATAATCCCAATCGTGACAAGGATGAACGTATAGGTCAGGTTTTCATCATCCGCGGTAAGAACCAGATCCCCGTGCGCGAGATACCCGCCGGAGATATCGGCGGGGTGGCCAAGCTCACCGATACGACGACCGGAGATACCCTCTGCAGCAAGGATAATCCCATCGTACTGCCGTCGATCAAGTTTCCCGATCCCATCATGTCCCTCGCCGTCTCGCCGAAGACCAAGGGAGATGAAGACAAACTTTCAGTAGCCTTGACGCGACTCAGCGACGAGGATCCGACCTTCAACGTGCGCCGCGACACCGAGGTCAAGCAGACCATAATCTCGGGTATGGGTGAGGCTCATCTGGATATCATGATGGAGCGCATGGCGCGCAAGTTCGGTGTGAACGTGGAGACCGAACTCCCTCTCGTGCCTTATAAGGAGACCATACGCAATACCTCCAGAGCAGAGGGAAAACACAAAAAACAGACGGGTGGCCACGGTCAGTTCGGCATAGCCTGGGTAGAGCTGGAACCCCTGGAAAGGGGGAGTGGCTTTGAGTTTGTCGATAAGATCGTGGGGGGCGTAATACCACGGCAGTTCATCCCCTCGGTAGAGAAGGGCATACGCAAAGCAATGGAGGACGGTTTTCTGGCTGGGTACCCCATAGTGGATTTTCGCGCCACGGTCTATGACGGGAAATATCACCCTGTTGATTCGTCCGATATATCGTTCCAGATCGCCGGGACACTCGCCGTCAAGAACGCCGTTGAAGGAGCTGATCCCTATCTTCTCGAACCCATCATGAATGTCGAGATACTCGTACCCGAGACTTACATGGGAGATGTCATAGGAGACCTCAACGCTAAACGCGGACGCATACTGGGCATGGAGTCCGAGGGAGGGTTGCAGGTGGTACGCGCCCAGGTTCCCATGGCCGAGATGCTGCGCTATTCGATAGACCTGCGTTCGATTACCGGTGGACGGGGCACCTTCAGCATGGAATTCTCCCATTACGAGGAGGTGCCGTCCCATATAGCACCCAAGATAGTCGAGGCCTCCAGGGAAGAGAAGAAGGAATAACGATCTTGCGCACAAACATCGATGCATACCGGGCCCGGATATATCCTCGCGTCGAAGGCTCCAGGCCCGCTTCCGATATCGAGACGTAGGAGAAGTGTCGCTGCAATCAGGCTTCGTTCAGGACGGCGTTCAGGCCTTCCAGCAGCCTGTCGTAGGTATCGGCGATGTTCTCCGGCATTACCTTGGACTCGCCCACTACGGGCATGAAATTCGTATCGCCCTGCCAGCGCGGCACGATATGCATATGAACGTGCTCGTCGAAGCCGGCCCCAGCGGCTTTACCAAGGTTGATACCCAGGTTGAAGCCCTGTGGTTTCATCTCTCTCTTGATCGCCTTGATGGCCAGCGTGGTAAGGTCCATGAGCTCTTTTATTTCAGCTTCTTCGAGCAATTCCAGCTCGCCGACATGGCGATACGGCGTCACCATGACGTGCCCGGTGTTGTATGGATAGAGGTTCATGATGATAAAGGCCGTATCTCCCCGGTAGAGGATCAGCGATTCCTTGTCATCGTCCAGTTTCGTCTTGCTGCAGAAAATACATCCCTCGTCCCGGAAATTCTCTATGTTACGCACGTAATTGATCCTCCATGGCCTCCAGAGTCTTTCCATTAATCCTCCCAGCCTCCCACGAGACTCCTTTCCCTGACCCGCTCCAGGATCACGGCAAGAAAATCCTCGAGAGGCACTCCCCTTGTATCTTTGCCGTTGCGGTCGCGCACGGAAACCGTGCGGCCCTCTATCTCCTTGTCCCCAACCACGAGGGAGAACGGAACCTTCTGCATCTGGGCTCGGCGTATCTTCATGTTCACCGTCTGGCGGTCGTCATCGACCTCCGAACGCACACCACTTGCTCGCAGTATACTCTCCACCTCGCGGGCATAATCGAGATGCCGATCTGCCACGGGAATGATCTCCACCTGTAGCGGCGCCAGCCACAAGGGGAATTCTCCCGCGTAATGCTCGATGAGGACGCCGTAGAACCGCTCGATACCCGCGAGCACGACACGGTGTATCATCACCGGACGATGGGGCTGGTTATCGGCACCCGCATAGGTGAGATCAAAGCGTTCCGGCAGGTTGAAATCCGCCTGTACTGTCGGCCCCTGCCACGACCTTCCGATGGCATCTTTCAGCTTCACATCTATCTTAGGGCCGTAGAAGACTCCCTCGCCGGGATCCACGCTATAGGGTATGCCCAGATCCTCCAGGGATCTGCCCAGCACGTCGGTGGCCTTCTCCCATAGCTCATCGCTGCCGACGGCATACTCGGGTCGCGTGCTCAGAAAAACCTCGAAGTCATCGAACCCGAAGGTGCGCAATGAAAAGAATGCGAATTCCAGGCATTCCCCTACCTGCTCCTCGAGTTGCTCCTCGGTACAGAAGATATGCGCATCGTCCTGAGTAAAACCGCGTACCCGCATCAGCCCATGCAGCACCCCGGAGCGCTCGTAGCGGTAAACGGTACCCAGCTCGAAATACTTCAGGGGAAGATCGCGGTAACTGCGCGGCCTGGTCTTGTATATAAGCAGGTGACCCGGACAGTTCATCGGCTTGACCACGTATTCCATGCCATCCTTCTCGAAGTAATACATGTTTTCCTTGTAGTAATCCATGTGTCCGGAGGTGTGCCAGAGCTGACCCCGGAAGAGATGCGGTGTTATAACCACCTCATAGCCGCGCTTCCTGTGCTCGCTCTTGAGGAAATCCTCTATGATCTCGCGCAACACTGCGCCCTTGGGGTGGTAGAAGACCACGCCGGGTCCGGCCTCCTCGTGGAAGCTGAAAAGGTCTAACTCCTTCCCCAGGCGACGGTGGTCGCGCCGCTCCGCTTCCTGCAGAAAATTCAGATACTCATCCAGGTCTGTAGCGTTATCAAACGCCGTACCGTAGATACGTTGCAGCATGGGGCGGTTCTCGTCTCCTCTCCAGTAAGCTCCCGCGAGACTGAGCAGCCTGAAATTGCGCAGCCGGCCCGTGGAAGGCAGATGAGGCCCGCGGCACAGGTCTAGAAAATCACCCTGGCGGTACACGGTGACATGGTCTTCATCCATATCCTCGAGCATCTCGACCTTGTATTCCTGTCCCTGGTCGCGGAAGAAGCGGATGGCCTCCTCGCGCTCCCAGGTCTCCCTGACCAGGGGAAGGTCCATCCTCGTGATTTCTTCCATGCGCTCCTCGATGCGCGGAAGGTCATCCGGAGAAAGGCTTTCGCTCACATCAAAGTCGTAGTAGAACCCGTCTGCTATGGACGGACCGATTGCCAGTTTGGTGCCTGGGAAGAGATCCATTACCGCCTGGGCCATCACGTGGGACGCGGTATGGCGATATACCTCCTCAGCGCCCTCGTCTCCCCAGGTTATTACCTCCAGTTCGCCGCCCTCCAGCGGCTCCGTCAGGTCCGCAAGTCTGCCGTTGATGCGCACGGCGATGGCGCTCTCGGCCTTCTCCGTGTAACGCTCCCGCAATACCTGCTGTGCGCTGACTCCCTGGGGGACCTCTATCTCCGCGGATCCATCGATCGTTACCTTCAACGACTCCCCCTAAACACTCTCTAGAATGAGCTCGATCTCCACGTCCTCCAGATAGGTAATGGCCGCCTCCGTGATCAGATTGGCCCTGAGTCGGATGTCCGTACCACCTTTGCGCATATCCTCGCCTACCAAAGCGATTAACTTCATCGCATAGGTGATGGCATTACGGCCATGGGCATGCATGCAGGGGTGCAGGCCCCGGGCTAGATAGTCGGATAGGGTGCGCATGATCTCGGCTCCATCCGATTCAGCGGTAACCACTATCGGTTCAGAGAGGAGCGCTTTTTCTTCCTCTTTAATAAACTCCGCCGCCTCGCGGTTTATGCGCTCGATTTCATCCCCCGTGACCATCAATGCTTCCAGATCCTCGAACACGAACCCGCATCTGAGGCAGAATTGGGTATCGAGGGGACTGAGCGATTTGCAACTCGGGCAGCACAATCTCGCGTATTGGTCCTCTTCGCGCAGGCGCGAAGCCTTTTCGTCGATATCGCTCGATCTCAGCTGCGTCTTGAAGCGCGCATAGCACAACGAGCAGAACTCGGCGTCATCGGCGTTTTCAGCGTTGCATTCGGGACATTTCATAGTCCACCTCCGGGTATTACCCCCTTTTATCCTTCGATCCCACAAGGCAAGCGGGATATGCCCGCAAAACACCTGCGCGGCACAGCGGCGGCACTCATCCCCCGCTTCGCCGCGCTTCCTGCCTGAGATGGTCGGAGATTTCAAAGCAAACATTTGCCACGAGACCTCAGGCCTGAATAATGGTGGGCGCGGAGGGGATTGAACCCACGACCTCTTCCGCGTCAAGGAAGCGCTCTCCCACTGAGCTACGCGCCCACACGGCTAATATTCTGTGCGATTTCCGGTCTTTTAGCAACCGTATCGATCGCTGAGCGCACATAAAGTAACTTTTAAAATCTCAATATAAAAGCCCCCTCGTGGGGGCTATTTCGGTCATGGAGGCGGCGACCGGATTTGAACCGGTGATCAAGGTTTTGCAGACCTTTGCCTTACCACTTGGCCACGCCGCCCTCGATACAGTCCGCAATGGCGGTTGTCTCGGCAAAAAGGTAGGCGCATGCCGCCTACCTGTGTTGCTGGAGCGGAAGACGGGATTCGAACCCGCGACCCTCACCTTGGCAAGGTGATGCTCTACCAGCTGAGCCACTTCCGCTCATCTCTCAACTCACGATTCTAGCATTGCTCGAAAGCTCGCTCAAGCATGCCTGTTACGGCCTGCATAATAAGTATGCCGCGCTTATCTCCTCGCTTCTTTCTGCAGCACCTTACTTACGATTATCAGCCTGCTCGCCCTGTCCTTCAAGGCCCGCTTGAACTCGATGACCGCCTTCTCGAATTCCGGTTCCGGTTTGTACGCGTATATGGTCTCCGCACCGTCACCGGCCCGGAACTCGTGCGAGAGGATGCTTTTTTCCGTCATCCTCTCCAGGAAGGGCTCTATATCGGAACCCAGTCGACCGATGCTCATGGCAATGCTCGAAGGAGAACCCACGGTGTACGGATTCTCGTGGAAGAATAAAATGAGGTCCCAGGTTATAAAGGAGTCCACATATTCGTCTACGAAGATGCTTACTTGTTGGTCAAGGTTCTCGAAATCAAGCATCTCAACATCACACCTCGTTACATCCGACTCTTATTTGAAAAACTCCTCGGCCTTTTTCAGACGACGAGTGACATATGGATTGCCGCTAAGTATGCCCTCTCTACCCTCAAAAGCCGTCTTCACAACTATCCCGGAGTTGGTTATCGCCATGCGCCTTATGCTCTTGTCATGATCGGAAGCTCTGTGTTTTAGCACTATGAGTGCGCGTTCGATACTCGAGCTTATCTCCACGTAACGCAGCTGAATAATGGTATCAACTATGTAGGACAGCCCCGCCTCCGCCACCGACATGTTACCGGTGATAAATGCATCTTCCTGCGTAACGAGGGCGGTGATCTCATAGCGCAGTAATCCATTGAGGAAGGTATACATTATCTCCCTCAGCTCCACGGGATCCTGGGTGATCCTCTCCAGCTGGGTCATGGAATCCACAAACACCCGCCGCGCAGATATCTCCTCTATGGTGCGGTCGAATATTCCGCCCGGCTGCTGGATCTCGCGTAGAAACACACCGGGGGTGGTGAATATGGTGCGCAGCATGTTATCTCTCTCGTAGGCGCGCAGATCGAACCCTATGGAAACGGCATCACGGTACAGCTGGCGTGGGAACTCCTCGAAAGTTATGATCAAGCCCGGCTCGTCGTGTTCGATTATACCCCGCGAGATGTATTCCATGCCTATGCAGCTCTTACCCGTGCCCGGTGCGCCCTTGATCACGGCCACGGAATTGTAGAGCAATCCTCCACCGAGCATCTCGTCGAGACCTTTTACGCCCGTAGGTACTCTTTGCGAATTGCCTGTCTCTCCCAGCGTGATCCCCATTCCCTTGAAAACTCCCCTCCGGTATCTCCTGTCACTTTTTCTATTCTACAACATTAACGCTTGCTGCATGTAGATATGCTCTGCAATCATCTCCATATAGGTGTCGGGGCGGCTTGACGCCGCCCCGACCGGTTGAAGGACGAGATGCGATGAGGCTTTTTAATGCAAGAAACAACGATGGCAGAAGGAATCGTCTATATCCTTCCCCATCTTGCTGCAATAAGCTCTGAATCCCTTGAGCTCCATGGTCTCTCCGTCCCTTATCTCCCGCAGGATATGGAGTTTATCGCACCAGAAGAAATCGTCCAGCTCGACCTTTGCCCTCTCCATATTCACTCCCACCTCGTTTCTATTGTTCAACAAATATATTAGATTTTAACATTATCAACATTAATATACACTAAAAACAGAAATTGTCAACCCCCCCACTCCACTTACTTTCGGTTTCTTCGAGGCTCGCTCCGATTACTGCCTAGGCTCAGAAACATGGTGGACACCCCCTATACTTGCTTTGGGATAAAAACAGAGCAAGGAGGTGTCCATGAAAGGCAGTAT
>JAFGDU010000147.1 GCA_016931915.1 Actinomycetota bacterium | reverse complement strand
TTGCGTATCGATGCCGGCGACCTGGTCCCTGCGCCCTGGGGCCGGGCGCGCGATGGCGAGGGCGCGGTGTACGCGACCGTCATCGACATCGACCGTTTCGGCTCCCTGCGACTCAATGCCTATCCCGAGCAGGTCAGATCGCTCGGCTACGCCGAAGGGGACCGGGTGCGATTGGACGTTGGCGAGCAGGAATTCGATGCCGTTCTGGCCTCGACCTTCGGGGAGGTGGAGGCGGGAACGATGCTGCTCTTCGAGGACTCCTCGGGCGTGATGGCAGCTGGCGTGAGCGGGGGCAGCCTGGCCGCGCGCACCGGCGCTGCTCCCGGCCACTTGGTCATCATCTACGGGGCATAGCCACCACGTCCTTCATCTCGTTAGAAGAGATGAGTATTCTTGTCAACCCCCCGCATATACGTTCTTAGCGAAGGACTCTGTCCTCTAACCCCTATAGATCTTCCATATAATCGCTGGTGATGTACCATTTGTCGTCGATCTTGACAAGCTTGAGCGGCTTTATATCAACATAAGCTGCATCCTCGGTGACTTCCTTGCCGGTTGAGGGATCGATATACAATGCAATGCCTCCGACAATCTGCACCGTTGCCTTGTCTCCATCTATCTCGATGTCGTATTCCAAGTTATTGAATTTCAAGTCTTCGGGTAGGTACTGCAAGTACTCTTCCGCGAATTCTCTGTCATATTCCTCGGCCTTGTCAGGCTCCCAGGTGCTCAGGAACAGGTCTACGTTCCTTTGCTCCAGAGCTTTAAAGTAAGTGTTCACTACCTGCTCGACGCCGGCGGTTCCCCCCCCTCCTTTGAACACCACGAATACCAGCACAAGGACGACGGCCACCAAGGCCGCTACGCCCAATACGCCCAGTATCCAGGGCAGAGCTGACCCTTTCTTTTCCGGTACGACGGGTGGAGGTAATTGGCCTGGGGGCGGCGGGACCGTTCCTCCTGGTGGCGGGGAAGGCACCTGCCCCTGTGGAGGCTGCGCAGCGTTTGCCGCGGCGCCCGCGGCCGCTCCACAGCGGGTACAGAACCCGCTTCCGGCAGGGATCTCATTTCCGCACTTGCTGCAATTCATATCCAGTCCTCCTAAAAATAATGAGAGAACTTCATCTTGACCTCGATAGATTATACGCTATCTTTTCGAACGAGTTGATTGAGGCTGATTAAGACCGGCCCGTACGATGCCGGCGGCAGCGAGGGCAACCTGGCTTATAAATGACGCTCACAATTCTTCCTTGCGCGAAACGCGAACACTTATTAATGTATTAAAGGCGCGTTTCGACGCCATGTCATTTATGTTGGAGGAGGCACGTATGGCAGAGGAATGCAAGAACTACCAGGCCAACCTGGAGAGGTGCAACTGCACCTATGAGCCATGTTCGCGCAAGGGATACTGCTGCGAATGCATCCAGTATCACCTGCGGCTGGGAGAGCTTCCGGCATGTATGTTCCCAGACGACGTGGAGCGGACATTCGACCGCTCCATCCAGCGTTTCATCGAGTGCCAGTAGAAGCATCAGGCCGACACAGCAGGGATCGCAGAAAAAGGAGGGAGAGGTGAACGAGGCATACATAGTGAGCGGATGCCGCACGGCCATCGGCAAATTCGGCGGCGGACTCAAGGACGTGAAGACGGGAGAACTGGTACGCATAGTCATCGAGGAGGCGATACGGCGCGCCGATATACCCGGCGATGTGGTGGACGAGGTCATCTTCGGCCAGGTGGTCCCGCGCACGGACGAGAACTGCCTGGCGGCCAGGCTTGGTGCTCTGCAGGCCGGGCTGCCGTATACCGTGCCCGCGGCCGGCGTGATCCGTGGGTGCGGGTCCGGGATGCAGGCTATCATCGACGGAGTGAGGGCCATACGCCTCGGCGACTCCGACGTGGTTATCGCGGGAGGCGCCGAGAACATGAGCTCCATACACTACTACAGCAACGACATGCGTTGGGGAAAGCGCATGCGCGCAGGGGAGTTCATAGACGGCCTCTGGGAGGTCCTGCACGACCCGTACAACGGCCTCATCATGGGCATGACCGCCGAGAACATCTCCGAGCGGTTCGGGGTCTCCAGGGAGGAGCAGGATGTATATGCCCTGGAGAGCCATAACCGGGCGCTGGCCGCCATAGCAGCCGGGAAGTTCAAGGAGGAGATAGTCCCGGTGGAGGTAAAGACGCGCAAGGGGGTGCAGGTGGTGGACACAGACGAACACCCCCTGGACACCACGCTGGAGAAGCTGGCCGCCCTCCCTCCCGCCTTTAAAAAGGACGGCTCGGTCACCGCGGGCAACGCCTCAGGTATAAACGACGCCGCGGCGGCGGTGGTGCTCATGTCCGGCGACAAGGTGGAGGAGCTTGGCGTCAAGCCGCTGGCGAAGGTGCATTCCTACTCCTACGTTGGCGTTGATCCCGAGATCATGGGCGTGGGGCCTATCTATGCCGTACCCAAGGCCCTCGAGAAGGCAGGCCTGACGCTGGATGACATCGAGGTCATCGAGCTCAACGAGGCCTTTGCCGCCCAGGCTTTCGTATGCATCCGAGAGCTCGGCCTGAACCCTGACATAACCAATATATACGGCAGCGGAGTGGCCCTGGGCCATCCGGTGGGCTGCACGGGCGCCCGTATTGTGGTCACCCTGATGAGCGCCATGAACGACTTGGGCGTGAACATGGGCTTGGCCACCCTGTGCGTGGGCGGGGGACAGGGCAACGCCATCATCATCGAACGTCTGTAGGCTTGTGTTCCCGAGACCGGGGGTGGCGGTCCTCGCATCTCAAGCATAGTGTATATTTGCCTGGGACTGGGTGTGACGGTCTTCGCTCGTGATCGCAGGTTGCATATCAACAGCTCAGTCTTACTGTCGTTTATACTGCTCCAATGTCGCTGCAGACCGACCCCCAGTCCCAGGTAGAAGGTATATGCAGTTGGGAGATTTAGCTCGAACCTTACCCGCGGGTCTCGGAAAGGGGGTTTGGTGCTGGACAACACCCGAGCGGGGTAGTTATTTCCCCGGCCTCCGCAGATGCACGGATGTTAGCGCTCTCGCTGCGACCGACCCCATAGCTTCCGGGCTGGTTTTTCTCAGACGTATGGGATTCTCCTTTCTGCGCAGATGTGGAGTTATGCTATCTCTTGTGCTAACATTTCATTTGTTGAAGACTGGTTGAAAAATCAATAATATGCCTGCCGGGTCCCGAGAGGGCCGAGAGGGAAGCCGGTGAGAGGCCGGCACGGTAGCGCCGCTGTAACTGGGGAGCGAAGCCCCGTCAAACCACTGACCACGAGTTGGGAAGGAGGGGCGGAACGGTGATCCAGGAGTCAGAAGACCTGCCCGACAGGAGTCAGTAAGCTCTCCGCATCAGAGAGGACCTGGCGGGCAAGACGTGCCTCCACTCTCAAGGCGAGAGGGGAGGTTTTCTTTTGCCGCCGCCGGCTGCGGAGCGGGACAACGACAAAGGAGGAGAGGATGACAGCCGGATCGCTAAGAGGAAAAACAGGCGGCAAGTTCTGGACCGCGTGCCTGGCCCTGGCTATGGCCGCGAGCATGACCGTTGCCTGGGGGGGAGCGGCGCGTGCCGTCGAGCCCACCCAGTCAGGCACCCCCGTCTTCGAGAGCGCTGACTACAGGATCAAAGACGGCACGGCTCCTGTCATCTCCGGCGGAGTAGCGTATCTCTTCGCAGGGGATGACCCTTATATAGAGCCTTATACTGACAGCAGTATCGTGGCCCTGGATGCCGCCGCCGGCGGTTTTCTATGGCAGAAGGACCTGGAGTGGTCTGGCGGCATGGGTTCCAAGGCCAGGCCGCTCGTTGACGGCAACCGCCTCTATATCGGATGCGGTAAAAGGGTTTACTGCCTGGATACCAGCGACAACGGGAACATCCTGTGGAGCAAGGACATCACCCCCTCACCCAACCCCCTGGGTGATTCGGTGATCATCAGCGACCCGGTGATGTACGACGATGGGGCCAGCAACAAAGTGGTCGTGGTGGCGGATTTCACTTATGGGACCTATGTCGGCCTCAAGGCATCCGACCTCTCGATACTCTGGACCTATCACCTGGATGCCGACTCCTCGGCCTCGGGAGCGCCGGGCGTGGATGACGCAGGCAACCGCCTCTATCTTCCCCAGTCCGCGTCTTTCGGCTATTCGCCCAACGGGAAGGTGCACTGCATAGACGTCTCGGGTACTACGCCTGTTAAGAAGTGGGAATACGGAACCGCTTATGACGTGGCGGGTCCTATCGCCTACAACCAGGGAGACATCTATTTCAGCGATTTCGCCTACGGCGGGCCCATCAGCAACTTCTACTGCCTCCAGGACGAGGGTAACCAGCCTGGCCTGGAATGGAGCCAGCCCATGTGGGGTTCCTCTGGCCTGCCGCTGATCGATACGAACCGCAACACGGTCTACGCCTGCGGCAACGACTATTCCGTGGGCGGGAACCACTTCTACGCCTTCGATGCGGCCTCCGGGGAACTGGTTTGGGATAACCCAAACTGGGGTGCATATAACGGTAATTGCGCGCTTTCTCCCGCTACCGGTTATCTCTATGCTGGAAGCTATGACGTAAGCAGTTGGCCATTTGCACATAATAAGGGCATGGCGGCCATGGACCCCGACAGCGGCGGCGAGCTCTGGTACGTGCAGCAGAAGGCGGGAGGCGATCCCGTGGTCTCCGGCGGGCTGGTGTATTCCACGGCAGACGGCCGCCTCTACGCATACGAGGAATTCATGCCCTCCACCTTCGACTGGTATTTCGCCGAGGGATATACTGGACCCGGCTTCGAGGAATGGCTGTGCCTGGCCAATCCCGGTGATGCCGGAGAGGACGCCACGGCGAACGTCACCTACCTCTTCAACGGCGAGAGGGATCCCATCAGCGTGGATTACCCCGTACCCGCGGGTACGCGCAATACCATCGACGTGAAGACGGCGGTGGGTGCCGATACGGAGGTTTCCATAAAGGTTGTGTCGGATAAACCCATTGTAGTCGAGCGCCCCATCTATTTTGACTATGCGGGCATGGGGAGCCACGGCTGGACCGGGGGCCACTGCGTGGTTGGAACGGACGAGCCCCTCGATACCTGGTATTTCGCCGAGGGCTACACGGGCACCGGCTTCGAGGAGTGGCTGTGCCTGGCCAACTTCGGGGACGGGCTGGCCACGGTCACCGTTGACTACCTCTATCCCGACGGCGCTCCCCTGCAAAAGGAGTATTATATCCCGGTAAACCGGCGGGTGACCTTCAGCGTAAATGAAGAAGCGGGCTACGGCAGGGACGTGTCCATAGAGATTAACTCGAACCGGCCCGTCGTCTGCGAACGGCCCATGTACTTCGATTACGCGGGCATGGCAAACCACGGCTGGACCGGGGGGCACTGCGTGATGGGGTCCGAGCGCACCAGCGAGCAGTGGTATTTCGCCGAGGGCTATACCGGACCCGGCTTCGAGGAATGGCTGTGCCTCGCCAACCCTAACGATACGGGAGCAATGGTCGATATAACCTATCTCTATCAGGCAGAGGATGCCGTGACCGAGACCTTCACGGTGGCGGCCGATGCCAGGCTTACCATCAGCATCAACCAGGCCGCGGGAAGCGGCAAGGACGTGGGGATGGCGGTGCGTTCCGACCTCCCCATCCTGGCCGAGCGCCCCATGTACTTCGAGTACGGCGGGGGATGGGACGGCGGCCACTGCGTTATGGGAGCCGCCCTCCCCAGCAACTACTGGTGCCTTGCCGAGGGCTTTACGGACCCCAATTTCGACGAGTATATCTGCATCTCCAACCCGGGCAAGGAGGACGCGGTAGTAAACGTCAGGCCGCTCTTCGGCGATGGAGACGGCGCGGGAACCAACTACGATGTTCCGGCCGGCCAGCGTTTCACCATATCCCTGCAGAGCGGCGAGCCCGTTGAACGCGCCTACGCCATCTCCTCGGACCGCGGCGTGGTGGTCGAGCGGGCCATGTACTTCGATTACATGGGCCTGGGCGGCTACGGCTGGCCGGGAGGACACTGCACCATGGGGGCGACGCTCAAGGATATCTATTAGGCGACATCCCGTAGGGTCGTAACGGACGATGACAATAGCGCCGCGCGATAAGCGGAAGAAGCGGCGCGAGAGTGCATAAAAGGCGTAAGGGGCTCAAGGGCCCTTGACGGATCAGCGGTTGACCCTGGTCAGCGCGGGCTGGCCGGAGTAGGGGGGCGGCAGCGCCTCCCTACTTGCGGTGCCCTGATCCATATACACGGCAGCGGTCGCAGAGAAAGCGAAACGAAGATGCTGAAGGCGGGAAGGATATGGAGTAGCGCATGGTGGTGCGCGGCGGCGGCGCTTATAGCGGCCGTCGTCTTCTTCGCCGTGCGGGGATGCGCCTTCATGCCCTGGAACCAGGACAAGGAGACGGAGCTCGTAAGGGTGACGGTAACGCGGGACTTCGGGAGCGATGTCCTGAAGGACGAGAGCCTGGCGGTGCGGGAAGGCTCCAGCGCCATGCGGGTCCTCCAGGAGGTGGCTGAAGTGGAGACGTCATACGGCGGAGGCTTCATCCACGCTGTGGACGGACTGGCCTCGGGCTACGGCGGTGAGGATTCCCGCAAGTTGGACTGGTTTTATTACCTCAACGGACAGATGGCGGATGCCGGAGCCGAAGAGCTCGAGATAAGTGGCGGGGACTGGCTGGTCTTCGATTACCACTCCTGGGAATACTCCACCTTCACGCCTGCCCTTGCCGGATGCTTCCCCGAGCCATTCGTGCATGGATACCGCGAGCCGCCGCGGGAGTGCTCGGTGGTTTACGCGGCTGGGTGGGAGGAGGAGGGCGGGGAGTTCGCGGTCCTGCTGCGGGAGGCGGGAGCGCCCTCGTGCACCTTGGAGGAGTTGAGCCCTGACTGGAGGCCCCGGGAAGAAGAATATTCCGTCGTCATCGGGGCGTGCGGCGAGCTCGCGGAGAACGATTTCCTGGCGGATGCCAACGGCAATGCGAGGCGGCTGGGGCTCAGGGTCTATTTAACTGGCGATGATATGTTGATCGTGGGCGAGAACGGGGAGGTGAGCGGACGGCTGCCCGCAGGGACGGGCCTGGTGGAGGCCGTCGGCCCGCGGCTGGGCGAGGATGGTTCCGCCCTCATGGTCACGGGAATCGACCGCGAGGGTACGGAAGCGGCCCTTGCCCTTCTCGCCGACTGGGACAGCACCCGCTACGGCCCGGTCATGGTGATGATGGCTGGAGCGGGCGGAACCTGGATGGAGTTACCGCTGAGATAGGAGGATGACGTGCTACCTGTCTACAGGTATAAAGACACGCTGCTGCACGGGCTCAACCCGGTGATCTCCCTGTTCCTCGTGGTCACGCTCGCCGTCACGTCGCTCCTGCTTGAGAACCCGGTTTACACCGCGCTCGTATGCGCTGCCACCCTGGCCCTGATCTATACCGCGGATGTATGGGAGGAGTGCAAAGCCTTTATGCGCATCGGCCTGGTGGTGGCCCTGTTCATCGCCGTACTCAACCCCCTCATCAACAACCAGGGCATCCATGTACTTATCTACGGCCCCAGGATCCCCCTGTGGGGAAACCTGGATATTACCCTGGAAGCAATCCTCTACGGCCTGTCGTCGGCCGTGAGGGTGTTCACGGTGATCATGGTCTTCGGCCTTGCGAGCACCGTCATCAACCCTGACGACCTGCTGGGGATGTTCTCCAGGTTCTCCTCCCGCTCCTCGCTCTCGGCAGCATTGGCGGTGCGCCTCTATCCCAGTATGGTCAGCGAGGCGCGGGAGATCAGAGAGGTGCAGCTGGTAAGGGGTGAGAGGCTCAAGGGAGGCGGGAGGCTGTCGCGCGCCAGGTCTTACATGCCCATGCTCCTGGCGCTCTTCCAGGGCTCGCTGGACCGGGCGGCGTGCATCGCAGAGTCCATGAGCGCGCGTGGATTCGGAAGCGGCAGGCGCACGCAAATCAGGCGCCATCACTTCCGGCCGCGCGATGCTGTAATCGCCGCGGTTTCCCTGGCCGTTCTCGGCGTCGCGATCGCGGCAGCGGTCGCGGGCCGAAGCGCCTATTCCTTTTTCCCGACACTCTCCGACCCGTGGAACGAAGCAAGCCACGCCGCGCTGGCGGCGTTGACAATAGCCTTTGTAGCGATTATCGCGCTTTCCAGGAGCTGGAAGAAATGGCACTGGTTGAGATCGAGGATCTGACCTACTGGTACCCCCAGGCTGAGAGGCCCACCCTGGAGGATATAAACCTCCGGGTCGAGGAGGGAGAGTTCGTCCTGCTCACCGGGCCTACCGGCAGCGGTAAGACCACCCTTATGCGCCTCTGCAGCGGCCTCATCCCCCATTTCCACGGGGGCAGGATGAGGGGGAAGGTCAGGGTGGAGGGACGCGATACGAGCGAGGTCAAGCCGCGGGAACTGGCCCTGAAGGTGGGCATGGTATTTCAGGACGCGGAGGATCAGCTTGTGAGCACGAGCGTGGAGAGGGAAGTGACCTTCGGGCTGGAGAACGCGGGACTTCCCGCCTCCACCATCTCCAAGCGCCTGGAGGAGATGCTGGCGGGCCTGGGCCTCTCGCGTCTGCGGCGCTCCTTTATCCCGGAGCTCTCGGGAGGCGAGATGCAGAAGGTGGTGCTCGCCTCCATACTCGCCCTCCACCCCGGGCTGCTCGTACTTGACGAACCCACCTCGCAGCTGGACCCGTTGAGCGCGGAGGACCTGCTCACCGTGGTCAGGCGCGTACACGAGGAGACGGGGACCACCGTGGTGATGTCCGAGCACAGGCTGGAGAGGTGCTATCACTATGCCACGAGGGTGATCTATATGGAGTCGGGGAGGATACTCTTCGACGGCAGACCGCAGGAGGCAGCCCGCTGGTGCGGGGAACGGGGCAAGCCTTTCATGCCGCCGGTCTCCCGGGTCTTCATCGCGGCGGGATGGCACGATATCCCTCTTACCGTGAACCAGGCCAGGGTGATGCTGCGGGAAAGCCTCGGCGCCAACGGCAACCCGGGAAAAAAGAACGGAGCCGCAGGGGACAGCAGCACGCGAGGAAAGGAGATACTCGCAGCGGACAGGTTGTGGTACGTCTATCCGCACGGTCCGGAAGCCCTGAAGGACGTGGACCTGTCCCTGGCCAGCGGCTGCCGCATGACGGTGATGGGGGAGAACGGCGCCGGCAAGAGCACGCTCTTGCGCTGCGTGCTGGGACTGTTGAAGCCGTCACGCGGCAGGGTAAAGCTGTTGGGGGAGGCTGCGGCACCTGAACGGCTGTCAGAGCTGGCCGGCAGGTTGGCTTATTGTCCGCAGAACCCCGCCACATACTTCGTCCGGCCCTCGGTCGCCGACGAGCTGCAGTACACCATGCGCTTGAGGGGTTACGCCGGGCGGGAGGCGAAAGAAGCGGTCGATGCGCAAATGAGCATTTTCGGCCTGGAGGAGCTGGCAGAGCGCAATCCCAGGGACCTCAGCAGCGGGGAGAGGGAGAAGGTCGTAGTGGCGGCTGCTCTGCTCCCACCCGTTGTAGACCTGGTGGTCATGGACGAGCCGACGCGCGGATTGGATTACGACAACAAAAAGCTCATCGCCGAGCGCCTGGAGGAATGCGGCAGTGCGCTGCTCCTCGTCACCCACGATGTCGAATTCGCCTCCGCGCTGGCGGACCGCGTGGCCATCATGGGGGACGGCGGGATGGTGACCGATGGGCCTGCGGCGGAGATATTGAGCGATTCCCTCTTCTTCTCGCCCCAGGTTAACAGGCTGCTCGGTGACGAATACGGCGGGATTATCCGCGAGGAGGAGGCTATTTCCATTTTACGGGAGGTCAGGTCGAGATGCGGTTCGTAAAATATGCCCTGCTGGCCCTGGCCGGCTTGCTGGTCTATCTGGGCATAGCGGGTATCGCGCCCTTCGTAAACTGGTCGATGAACTCTCTCTTCCTGGCCGTTATCATCCTGGCCGTGCTTTTTCTCCGCTACGAGGAAGGGGAGTTCGGCTCCCGTGAGGTGGCGGTAGTGGGGGCGCTGGCGGCGGTGGCCGCGGCGGGAAGGGTCCTCTTTGCAGCGGTTCCCAGCGTACAGCCTGCGACCTTCATCATTATCCTCGCCGGCTACGTCTTCGGGTCCGAGCCGGGTTTCATGGTAGGCGCTCTCACCGCCCTGCTCAGCAACATCTTCCTGGGGCAGGGGCCGTGGACGCCGTGGCAGATGCTGGCCTGGGGGCTGGCCGGAGCCAGCGGCGGGGTGCTGGCAGCCGTCCTGAAAAAGCGGGTCCGGATCATGCCCATAGCTGCGTTGTGTACCGTCTGGGGTTTTCTCTTCGGATGGATGATGAACTTCTGGTTCTGGCTCTCCTTCGTCTACCCCCTGACCTTGAGATCTTTTATGACGGCAAACCTGACCAGTTTCTGGTTCGATCTCTTCCATGCCGTCGGCAATCTGCTCTTCGCCATCTTCCTCACCACGCCGGTGGCCACGATGCTCTTGCGCTTCCGGGAGCGTTTCGCCGTAGAATACATGGCGGAGAGCGAGCCGGATGCACATAGACCCTTGCTTTCCGATACAGGTGGTGATGACATTGTCGAAGCTTAAGGCGATCGCCGCAGTCGTTTCTCTCTCGCTATGCCTTCTGGCCGCCCTCCCCGGGTTACCGGCGGCAGCCGGCACGGGGGAGGGGATAGGGTTCATCAGGCAGAATCAGATGCCCGATGGAGGATTTACGGAACCTGGAAGGTCGGCGGGGGCCGATGCCACCACCGCATGGTGCATCATGGCCCTGAAGGCGGGGGGCACCGACCCTCGCCAGGTGAAGAACGGCGGCCGCTCTCCCGTCGACTTCCTCGCCTCCCAGGCTCAAAACTGGCACAGCGTCACCGATTACGAGCGTACACTGCTCGCCGCCGCTGCGGCCGGCGAGGACCCGAGGTCCTTCGGGGGAGTCGATCTCGTGGCCAAGGTACAGTCCCATCAAAAAGCAGGAGGAAATATCGGGGACGCGATCAACTCCAACGCCTTCGGCATCCTCTCCTACAAGGCGGCCGGAGTGGCGGTGCCGCCGGGAGCGGTGGACTGGCACGTGAGGAACCAGAACGGCGACGGCGGTTGGGGTAACGACCCGGGGGCCGCCAGCAACCCGGACATGACCGCCGCCTCGGTAATGGCTTTGAGGGCGGCGGGAGTCAGCGAGGGAGACCCATCCATACAGTCGGCTTTCGGATATCTCCATTCCATCCAGAACGGCGACGGAGGCTTCTCCTTCCAGCAGAGCTCGTCGGACGTTTCCGCGACTGCCTGGTGCGTTCAGGCCATAGTGGCGGCAGGCCAGGACCCAGCAGGTGCCGCTTGGTCGAAGAACGGCAACACCCCGTACGGCTTCGTGGCCTCCATGCAGGCAACTGACGGGCATTTCTACTGGATGGAGGGAGCTGACAGGAACCCGGTATGGACGACGGCCTACGCGGTATGCGCTATCGCCAGGAAGCCTTACCCCGTCGGCGTCTCCTATTCCGCTTCCCCCGGTGAGCAGGAAAGCGGCGGAAGCGGCAGCGGCAGCGGGAGCGAGACTGCCCCGCCCGCACAGGGAGGCGGCGGGCAGCAGCAGGAGGAGGGTGCGTCCGAGGCCGAAGCCGAAGAGGTAACACAGGAGGACACAGGCGGAGGGGAAGCGGACGAGACCCAGGTTTCCGCGAACGAGGCGGTAGATGATGTGGGGGAAGAGGAGGAAGCGAAGGCCGGAGCGAAGGCCGAGGCCGCAAGGGAACGCAATGGGGACGAGCCCTCGGGAGGGACCTCCTTCCTGGTCTGGCTTATACCCCTGGTGGTGGCGGTACCCCTGCTCTCGCTGGGGGGCTGGCGGTTATATCGCAGATTTATTTAGTAGATTATCCGAAACTTTGGCATGGCAGCCTGCTACAAAACTGGGGCATTAAACCCGATACCAATGGGAGTGGCCAGCATTTGAGGAACCAGTTTTCGTCTCTAAAGGGTATACGGCTGAGGATGGCTGGCGGGGTTTAATGCGAAAGGAGAGGGAGATGGCGAAGAAGGCCTTGGTGTGCCTGGTGGCGTTTTTATGCGCGGCCCTGGTGCTGGGCGGCGCGAGCTGCGGTAACAAGGACCGGGGTGACCCGAAACAGGTGGTCATGGACTTCTGGGATGCCCTGCAGGGAGGCGACTTTGAAAAGGCTGTGTCCTACCTTTCAGATGATCTGGCCGACACCGCCCTGGAGGCTTTTACCGACCAATCGAATCCCAAGGAGGCGGCGATGATCAAGGGGATGCTGGCGGCGTCCACCCTCGTGACCACCGGGAGTTCCGTCGCCGGCGACAATGCCACCGTCGACGTGGAGGTGACCATGCCCGACATGGACGTGGCGGTAAACGAGGTCCCGATGAAGGTCTTCGAGAAACTGAGTGACGACGTCGCCAACCTCACCGACGAGCAGATCATGGAGGAATTCGCGAAAATGGCGCCTGAGTTCATGAGGGATATGCCGACCGTCACCGAGCCCGGCGCGTTCTTGCTAGTTGCGACGGGCTTGGAATGGAGGATTGAAGAGTATACTATGCTCGTCAGCTATCCGTCCGATAACAGTTACTTTCCACTACAGTTTCCCGTAGACCTCCAGGCCCCACATTCTTCAAATGGATCCTGAAGGACTCCAACCATCATAGAGACGATAGGGATCTCCATCGACCGTTATGCTGCTTGCTCAGGCGCATGGCTGTGGAGGCTCAAATCCTGTTGAACGCCCCCCGGGGACCGTAGCTGAACAGGTATTACGAACATCCTCCGGGCAACCGTCGGCGTCCGTTTTCCCGATTCCTGTATCATAGTATGTGGTCCGGGTTCGGTGGTGCGCACATCACCTGCGGCGGGCAAGTAGCAGGAGGGATGCCCGCAGGCGGAGAATGACTATATGCAGGAGGATGGAGGGTGACCAGGACACAGCTGAACAGGCTCAAACGCCAGCAGGCGAAACGCCAGGCAATCTTTCTCGTGGTCGGATGCACCCTGGTGGTCAGCGTGGTCTTCGCCGTCTTCGCGCTCACATCCGAGCGCTACCCGGGTGAGAACCGCGGCGACCTGTCGTACGTAAAAACGGCGGGCGAGGTCGTCGAGCCCCCGGAGGAAAAGACAACTGTCGTACCCGAATCGGCCGCACCTCCGCTCAGTCTGGGGGTGGGCGGTGATGTGACCTTCGGCCTGGCGGTGGCCGGCGTTGTCGAAGAGCAGGGTTGCGATTATCCCTGGACCGGGATCGCGCCCCTCTTCGGCGATTATGATATTACAACGGTGAACCTGGAAGGTCCTCTCTGCCGTGGTATCGAGTCCCATCCCGACCAGACGTCCATCTACCTGCGCGGGGAATCCTCCTGCGCGGCGCCGATGGCTGCGGCCGGTATAGATGCCGTCTGCCTGGCCAACGATCATATCATGGACTATGGTACCGCGGGACTGGAGGAGACGCTGAGCTTACTGCGCGCCGAGGGCCTGGGGGCTTTCGGCGCCGGCTCGAACAGCGATGCGGCGGAGGGGCCCCTGGTGCTCGAGGGAAGCAGCGGGGCGAGTGTGGCCCTTGTCTCCTTCTGCGATGTGGCTCCGGCGACCTACGGCGCGGAGGAGGATTCCCCTGGTATCTCGACCTCCTCTTCCGGGCGACTGGAGGAGATGGTGAAACAGGCGGTGGCCGAAGCACCCTACGTAGTCGTCTGCGCACACTGGGGAGAGGTCGGATCGGCAGAGGTCACCCCCCGCCAGAGGGAGCTGGCTCAGGCCTGCGTCTCGGCCGGCGCGGACCTGGTGGTAGGCTGCCATCCCCACGTGGTACAGGGGATGGAGATCCTGCAGGGCGTACCGGTTATATATTCCCTCGGCAACCTGGTCTACTCCTCAGAAAGCGAGGCGGGGAAGGCCGGTATTTTCGCCGGATTCCGCTTCAGCGGCGGTGAACTGACGAGCCTGGAGATAATCCCGTTGCGCGTGGAGGGCGCAAGGCCGGTGATACTCGAAGGAGAACGGGCGCAAAACGTACTGCAGATTTTCGCCGCAGCTTCCCCGGGCATCCAGTTGGAGATCTCTCCGGTCACCGGCACGGCCGTTCTGAGATTGTAGATAGAGAAGATGGGGTGAAGATGGGGTCAGCCCCGGACATGGGACATTTTCAATAGCCTGGGGATTTATTTCATGCCCTTTGTTTAATATCTCCCATGTCCGGGGCTGACCCCTTAGTTCCACCTGGCCAGTATGGCGTCGATCTCATCTACCCCGTCGCCGATTACCCTGATGTCCCCCTTGTCCCTGCCCAGGTTCAGCTGCTGGGCCCTTAGTATCTGGGCTTGCTGCCAGACGGATTTCTCCACGTAAGGCCGGTCGACTCCATGCAGGGATGCGTAGTGCCTGAGGACGGCCAGGGCCACCGAATCGCAGGCAACCCTGTCCTTTGAGGCCAGGATCAGCCCCGCATCCACCGCGGTCATGCGCGAGGAGGCGGGGCCGCCGCTGAGTATCACCGTCAAGGCGTCGACAACATTCATGGTATGCATGGGGACTGTCAGGTTCAGTTCCGCGACCTTCTCTCCCAGGTCTGCGAGGTGTATGCCTTTCCCGCCGCCGTGCAGCCGTTTATCCCGCTCAAGGATGCCGACGTGGTTCTTGATACAACAGGTGTATTCGGCGTCGCTTCTCTTGATCGCCTCGTGGTTTTTGAGCATAGGCACGTTGATGAAATGCTGGAAACTCCCATCCGTCAGGGACTTGGGGATCTTGAGCATGAAGTTGAGGTTGCGGAAATCGTGGCTGTTCGCCTCGACGTACTCGTCCTCCTCGAAGGCCAGCCAGTTTACGCCCTCGGACAACACTACGTCGTATATGCCCACCTTACTGGCGACCTCCAGGGTCGAAGGGTCCGCGTATGAGGAGGCTTCCGCCACGGTGACGTTTGCGGCATCGGTACGGGCTTTGACCGCCCGGATGACGGCGCGCAGGACCTCGGGGTGGGTGGTAACCCTGGTCTCGAAGGAGTGGCCGGTGGTCAGGTTCGGCTTGATTACGACCTTGTCACCGCTGCGTATCTCGTCCAGACCGCCCGCAATGGCGATGGCGGCGTATACCATCTCCGACACATCGCTTTTCCTGACCACGCCGACGGTCGCCGTCCCTTCCGGTGGGAGGGGGATCTCCAGGCGCACGACATCGTCTACGGGGACGCTTTCAGCGCTTTTAGGTTTGCTGCAGCCGATGGGGATGATCAGGCCGGCTGCGATCATTGCGGAGGTCTTGAGAAAATCCCTGCGGTCCATGCCCCCCAGTGCGAACAGCTTCTCGACGTCGTCCAGGGTTGCGGCGGTATCGCGAGGATCTGTGGATTTCAACCAGAAATTACCTTTCATCCCCCTACCTCCCGTCTCTTTCATCATTCTAGCTCACATGCGCGCACCCGGCAGCATGTACCGTCGTGTCGCTCGCAGGATGTTTGAGGGATATCCGTATGCTTTATATTAGAGGGGAAGAAAGGTCGGTCATGAAGTGGGAGAGAGAACGTTTCACGGTCATCGCGAGGGTGCGGGATACCATGCGCCGATGGCGGATGTTCGAGCCGGGCGACCTTGTACTGGCAGCCGTATCGGGCGGGGTTGATTCGCTGGTCCTTTTGGATGTCCTGGTACAGCTGGCGGAGGAGATGGGCATATCCCTGCGTGTGTTCCACGTTGATCACGGAGTGCGCGAGGGTTCTTCCGACGATGCGGAATACGTGCGACGCGTGGCCGGGCATTACGGGCTGGACTGTGCCGTGCAGCGGATAAGGCTGCCGGACGACGCGGGACTTAGCCCCGAGGAAAGGCTGCGGGAGGCCCGCTACGGCGCGTTCCACAGGGAACTTGAGGACACCGGCGCGCAGCGGATGGCTACCGGCCATACCGCCGACGACCGTGTGGAAACCTTGCTCCTGCGCCTCATGACGGGAACGGGGCCGCGGGCTATGGGTTCTATACCCCCGCTGAGGCCTCCCTTCGCGAGACCGCTTATCCGCGTATGGAGGAGGGAAGTGGAAGAATATGCCAGGTATCTACCGTTTCCACCGCGTTTGGACATCACCAACATGGATGTCTCTATCCCGCGCAACCGCATCCGTCACCGGCTCTTACCGCTCCTGGAGGAGGAATACAACCCGTCCGTAAAGCGGGTACTGCTGGGGGAAGCGGAGATGCTCGCGGCGCTGGCGGAGATCGTAGACGAGCTCTCGCGTGAATGCGAGGAGACGGACGTGGAGTCTACCGCCAGGGGAGAGGAGATCGACGTGGAAGGGCTGCGCTCCCGCCCCCTGGCGGTAAGGCGAGAGGTTATCGCTGCTTCCCTGCGCAGGCTGGGGTTGGATCCCGGCTTCGACCTGGTGGAGGACATCCACGACAAGCTCCTCGCCATCGAGGGCAGTTCCCGCCTCGACCTGGGGCCTGGGCACTCCGCCCGCCGTGTATACGATCGTATTGTCCTTGGTCCGAGGCCTGCTGCGGATTCCCTTCCGGATACGCGTATCGCGGGCGAGGGGACCCATATAATCGCCGGAGCCGGGTTGCAGCTGGACGTGGGAATACGCCCCTGGACCGATGTCGATCCCCGCGAGGCGGTGGAAGATGCCGGCGAGGCCTGGGTGGACGCGGACCGCATCTCCTTCCCCCTGCTGGCCAGGGGGGTCCGCCCCGGCGACCGTTTCCGGCCCCTGGGCGCTCCGGGAACGCGCAAGCTGCAGGATTTCCTGGTGGACGAGAAGATCCCCCGCGAGGACAGGCCGCGGGTGGTGATCATCGAATGCAAGGGGGAGATCGTCTGGGTCGCTGGCATGCGCATCGCCGAAAGCTTCAAGGTGCGCGAGGATACCGCGCGCATTGCGGTGCTGAAAATAGAGAAGCTGCGGGGGGGGCAAGAGATGCGGGAGACTGCGATTCAGGCCGGGGAAGGTGAGGACGATAAGATATAGAGCGATTGACATGAGCGCCGCCCTGCGTGCCGGAACCTCGGTGATAGCGCGAGAGGTCTTAATGGCGTGTCAGGAGGAGCTCGATGGAAGGGCGATCAGATAGTGGATGGAAATACGCTTGGTTGAGATAGGTCAGTAGCCCGGCACCGTGACAGGAGGATAATCGGGGGCATGCAGCAGGATAAACCGGAAACATTGCTGAGCCGGGAGGAGATCGGGGTCCGGACAGCGCGCATGGCCGAGGAGATCACCGAGGATTACCGGGGTCGCGATCTGGTGATGATCGGGGTCCTTAAGGGCGCGTTCGTGTTCCTGGCCGATCTGTCGCGCCAGGTGGAGCTGCCGCTGGAGATAGATTTCGTGGCGGTGTCCAGTTACGGCGAGGATACGCGATCTTCAGGTGTGGTGAAGATAATCAAGGACATAGACCTGGAGATCGCGGGCAAGGACGTGCTCCTGGTAGAGGACATCGTGGACACGGGCCTGACCCTGAAATATCTCGCCGGCATGCTGCGCGACAGGGGCCCGGCATCGGTGGAGATATGCGCCTTGCTTAACAAACCTGACGCGCGTAAGGTTGATATAGAGATAAAATACTGCGGTTTTGACGTGCCTCCCAAGTTCGTGGTCGGCTATGGATTGGACTATGCCGAGAGGTATCGCCAGCTGCCTTACGTGGGAGTATTGGAGGAGACAGAGGGGAGCGAGGGGACGGATTGAAGATGGGAAACAAGAGGCTGTGGAGAACGGCCATCTTCTACCTGATCATAGTCTTCGTGGTCATCCTGGTGTGGACCAAGTCACCGAGCCTTTTCGGGGAGGACAAGACCAAGGACCTGAGCTGGTTCGAGGACAGGCTGGCTGCGGGCGAGATAGCCACGGTCACCGTCAAGGACAAGGACCACGTCGTTGAGGGAACGTTGAACTCGGGCGAGGAATACGAGGCGAGTTTCCCGGCTGAATACTCCAGCACCCTCACGGACAAGATCCTCGAGTACCGAGCCCTGGCCGATTCCGAGGACCCCGAGGTCGCACAGCAGTACGCTTCCTATAAAGAGCTGGAAGTAAAGGTAGACAACCAGGGCGGCTTCGACTTCCTGGGCATCGTCCTCAATCTCCTGCCGTTCATACTCATCATCGTGCTCTTCTTCTTCCTCTTTCAGCAGATGCAGGGCGGGGGGAGCAAGGTGATGTCCTTCGGTAAGAGTCGTGCCAAGGTGATGACAAAGGAGCAGACCCGGGTCACCTTCAAGGACGTTGCCGGCGTTGAGGAAGCGGTGGAGGAGCTCGAGGAGATCCGGGACTTCCTGGCCAACCCGGCGAAGTTCCAGGCCTTGGGGGCCAAGATCCCCAAGGGAGTTTTGCTCTACGGACCGCCTGGATCCGGCAAGACCCTCCTGGCGAGGGCGGTCGCGGGCGAGGCGGGAGTGCCCTTCTTCTCCATTTCCGGCTCCGACTTCGTGGAGATGTTCGTGGGCGTGGGTGCCTCGCGCGTGCGCGACCTCTTCGAGCAGGCAAAGTCGTCCGCCCCCGCCATCATCTTCATGGACGAGATAGACGCCGTGGGACGGCACCGCGGAGCGGGACTGGGTGGAGGACACGACGAGCGGGAACAGACCTTGAACCAGCTCCTGGTAGAGATGGACGGCTTCGACATGAAGACGGGCGTCATCCTCATCGCCGCCACCAACCGTCCGGATATCCTGGATCCCGCACTTCTGCGGCCGGGACGCTTCGACCGCCAGATAGTGGTGGACCGCCCGGACCTCATAGGCCGTGTCGATATTCTCAAGGTCCACACGCGGGACAAGCCCCTGGCGGACGATATCGACCTGGAGGTGCTGGCAAGACGTACCCCCGGATTCACCGGAGCCGATCTGGCAAACCTGGTGAACGAGGCCGCCCTCCTCTCAGCGCGGCACAGCAAGAAGAAACTGGATATGGAGGAGATGGAGGAGTCCATCGACCGCGTCATAGCGGGACCGGAGCGCCGCACCCGCCTCATCAGTGAGAAGGAGAAAGAGATCATCGCCTATCACGAGACCGGTCACGCCCTGGTGGCTCACCAGCTGCCCAACGCGGACCCGGTACACAAGATATCCATCATCCCGCGCGGCCAGGCCCTCGGCTATACCCTCACCTTGCCCCTGGAGGACAAGTACCTGGTGACCAAGAGCGAGCTGGTGGATGAGCTGGCCATGCTCCTGGGCGGGAGGGTGGCGGAGGAGATGATCTTCTCCGAGCTCACCACCGGGGACCAGAACGACATCGAGAAGGCCACCAAGCTGGCGCGCAAGATGGTGTGCGAGTTCGGTATGAGCGAGAAACTGGGCCCCCTGACCCTGGGGCAGAAACAGGGCGAGGTCTTCCTGGGCCGCGACCTCACCACCCACCAGGACTACAGCGATCAGATCGCCTTCCAGATCGACCAGGAGGTCAGGCGACTCGTCGACGAAGCCTACGAGAGGGCGGAGGCTATCCTCAAGGAACACAGGGATCGGCTGGATACCATCGCCAGGTCACTCATAGAACGCGAGACCCTGGAGAAGGAGGAACTGCTCGCCCTCCTCGAGGGCAAGGACATGGAGACCGCCATCGAACCGCGCAAGGCGGCGAAGCAGGGGGACACACCCGAGAAGGAACAGGAGGAAGTGAGGCCTGCTTCCCCCATTAAAGGAAGGCCCCTCCCCCAACCTGAGTAAGGGGTCAGCCCTCCACATTCAACTTGATCCGCTAGAGGTTTCGTCTGAGCACTTCCGTGGGTGATCACGTTGAATGTGGAGGGCTGACCCCTGGCGGATTAGAGAACGGCAACACATAATGCAGGCATTCAACTTGATCCGCTAGAGGTTTCGTCTGATCACTTCCGTGGGTGATCACGTTGAATGTGGAGGGCTGACCCCTTGTGTGGAGGCCTGACCCCCGACGTT
>JAFGDU010000146.1 GCA_016931915.1 Actinomycetota bacterium | reverse complement strand
GATATCATAATGGTGGAGGCCGGAGCCGAGCAGGTTCCAGAGGACGACATGGTAGACGCCCTCGAGTTCTCCAAGCAGGGCATCCGCGAGATGATCAGGGTGCAGCATCAGATCATGCGGGAAATCGGCAGGGAGAAGCGGAGCGTCAACCTGAAGAGCTACGATTTCGACGCGGTGCGCACACGCTTTCCGGACATGCAGGAACGCGTAGAGCAGCTGGTAAGAGAGAACGCAAGGAACCAGCTGGACAAGGTGGAGCGGGATCGCGGCATGGACAACCTGCAGAACGAATTACTCCTGGCTGCCGAGATCGAGGGCGCGGGAGACGAGTTTCTGGAGGCCGTGAAGGAATACTTCAGCCACCTGGTAGGGCGTACGACGAGGCGCATGATCGTGGAAGAGGAAATGCGTATAGACGGCAGGCGTCCCGAGGAGATACGTTCCATTTCGTGCGAAACCGGCCTTATCTCACGCACCCATGGATCAGGGCTGTTCAAGCGCGGACTCACGCAGGTACTTACGCTGCTGACCCTGGGCCCCATCAGCGACATGCAGAGGATCGATGACCTGTCTCCGGATGAGAGCAAACGCTACCTGCATCATTACAATTTTCCCCCCTTCTCGGTGGGAGAGACGGGGATGCTGAGAGGGCCGCGCCGCAGGGAGATAGGGCATGGAGCGCTGGCCGAAAGAGCCCTGGTGAGCATCATACCGGACGAGGATCAATTCCCCTATACCATTCGACTGGTGTCGGAGGTACTGTCGTCCAATGGATCGACGTCCATGGCCTCGGTATGTGCATCGAGCCTGGCGCTCATGGATGCGGGAGTCCCACTCAAGGGCAACAAAGCCGTAGCAGGTATAGCCATGGGTCTTATCAAGGAAGAGGACAAGGTGGCAGTGCTCACGGATATCCAGGGTTTCGAGGACAAGTACGGCGACATGGACTTCAAGGTTGCTGGAACCGAGGAGGGGATCACCGCCCTTCAGATGGACATGAAGATACATGGTATAAGCGTGGAGACCATGCAGCGGGCGCTGGCACAGGCACGTGATGCGCGCCTCTACGTGCTGCGTAAGATCAGGGAAGCCATACCGGAACCTCGCACGGAACTCTCGCCCTTTGCACCGCGGGTGGTCACCTTCGAGGTGCCGGTGGACAAGATACGCGAGGTGATCGGCCCCGGAGGTAAGGTAATCCACCGTATTGTCGCAGAACACGACGTGGAGCTGGACATCGAGGATGACGGAAGGGTATTCATAACCGCAAAGGACCTGGCCAGCGCGGCAGGAGCTCGCAGGATGGTCGAGCAGATCATCAGGGAACCCAATCCCGGCGAGCAATACGATGGCACGGTTACGAGGACCACAAGCTTCGGTGCCTTCGTTGAGTTCCTCCCCGGAAAGGAAGGATTGGTCCATATCTCAAAGCTGGCCGACCGCCATATTCCCCGCGTCGAGGATGTGATAAACGTCGGGGACAAGGTGAAGGTGGAGATACTGGAGATCGACAAGATGGGAAGGGTCAACCTGAAAGCCTTGGATGTGAAGATCCCGGATGATCTGCCCGAATCAGGACCACCGCCGCGTGACGGTCGCAGGCATGACGGCAGGAGGGATTCCCGGCAGCAACCAAGGGGTCAGTCCGGACAGCAGGGCAGAAGAGAGGACAGGAGCAGGGATAACCAGCCCGGGCAGGACAAAAGGGACTATTAAAATAACGCCGATACGATGACAAAGAAACACTATGAGCGCACGGAGAGCAGAAACGGCATCCGTATCCTAACGGAACGGATGCCTAATCTGCGCAGCGTGACCTCAGGGTTCTGGGTAGGAGTAGGCTCGCGCGATGAACCCCAGGAGCTGTCGGGAATCAGCCATTTTATCGAACACCTGATGTTCAAGGGCACTTCACGGCGCACCGCGAAACATATCGCCGAGGAGTTCGACACCATGGGGGGAGAGCTGAACGCGTTCTCGGCGAAGGAGTACACATGCTACTACGCCAAGGTCCTGGACGAGAAGGTCGAGGACGCCTTCGAGGTGATAACGGACATGCTGCTACGTTCGCTCATGCGCCCCAAAGATGTTGACGCGGAGAGAAGGGTGATCCTGGAGGAGATCGCCATGCACGAGGATTCTCCCGATGATATCATCCACGACCTGTTCGTCTCGGCTTTGTGGGAGTCGCACCCGCTCGGACAGAGCGTTCTGGGCTATCAGAACGTCATACGCACCCTGGACAGTGACGAGATAGGCAACTACTTTCGCCGTTATTACCAGCCCGAGAACATAGTGGTCGCCGTCGCCGGCAATATAGACCACGATATAGTCGTGGATCTCGTGGAAAGACTCATGGACAGCGACGGAGGGGAGGCGAGGCACGAGAGGCACAGCGTGGTGCCGGAGATAAGACCTCATACCGCGATCTATAACAGGCCGACAGAACAGGCACACATCGTCCTGGGCACAAAGGGATTGCCTCGCAAACATCCCGCACGCTTCGCCCTGGCACTACTCGATAACATCCTGGGGGGCGGTATGAGTTCCAGGCTTTTTCAAAAGGTGAGGGAAGAGCGGTCTCTGGCCTATTCCATATTCTCCTATCACTCCATGTACGTGGAGACGGGACTTGTGGCGGTATACGCAGGGACCAATCCGGAAAACACGGCATCCGTTCTCGAGTTGATCAAGGAGGAGCTGGAACAACTCCTCGCAAGAGGTATCACGTCCGAGGAGCTCGAGCGCGCAAAGGGGCACATCAAGGGAAACCTGGTTCTCAGCCTCGAGGACAGCGGAAGCCGCATGACGAGGCTGGGAAAGGCGGAGATCTGTCAGGGAGAGATACTCAGCCTGGACCAGTTGCTCGCACGTGTCGACGCTGTTTCCTGCGACGATATCCACAAGCTTGCAAAGGACATCTTCGGCCCGCGAAAGCTGGTGGTTACGGCCATCGGCCCATTCGGGGAAAAAGAGATCCAGGGACATCTCTTCTAAGCGGGCGGATAGCCGAGGGGCCACAGAACGCAACAGTGACGATCGCCTTCAGGGAGTCTGTTCCGACGATCATATAGATGCCAGGAACACCTGAAGGGAGGAGCCCATGAAGATAGCGGTTTGCGGCGCTGGGGGCCGCATGGGGCGCGAGGTCTGCAAGGCCGTTGCAGCCGAGGCGGATCTAGAGCTTGTTTGCGCGGTCGATCCGCAGTGGGCGGGAAGGCGCCTGGGTGAATTGATCGCTGATCTGAGAACGGACCTGGTAATCGAGGACAAAGCGGATCAGCTGCTGAAGTCCGGCGTTGAGATTATGGTCGATTTCTCCATTGCCGCAGCGGCACGGGAGAACGTACCTTATGCCCTAAAGCAAGGGATTCACTGCGTGGTAGGTACTACCGGCCTCAAGGCCGGAGACCTGGATGAGTTCGCGCGGATTTCAAAGCAGAAAGATATCGCATGCCTGGTAGCCCCGAACTTCGCCATAGGAGCGGTACTGATGATGGACTTCGCGCGTCGTGCGAGCCGTTATATGCAGGCGTGCGAGATCATAGAGCTACATCATGCCGCTAAGCTCGATGCGCCTTCCGGCACTTCCAAGGGTACCGCACGGCTCATCCTCGCGGAGCAGGGGGAGGAGAGTGAGGTCGAACGTGAAGCCGGCCCGCGCGGCCTCGATCTGGGGGGGATACATATACATTCCGTTCGCCTTCCCGGCCTGGTCGCGCACCAGGAGGTAATATTCGGTGGCCTCGGGCAAACGCTGACCATCAGGCATGACTCCTACGACCGCACTTCTTTCATGCCGGGGGTGGTGCTTGCGGTCAGGAAGGTATCGGGCATGAAGGGATTGGTGATCGGGCTGGAGGAACTTCTGGACTTGTAGCTGGGAGCACGACGGTACCCGATATAGCGAGAGGCGTTGTGCACAGCAGGGTTTGTGGCGAGCGAGGGAGAAAGGGAGGGACGATGCAGGATCTCAGAGGTAGAGTGGTTCTTATCACGGGAGCCGCGCGCGGCATGGGAAGGTTGCATGCGAGAAGTTTTGCACGGGAAGGCGCGATAGTCGTACTCACCGACGTGGATGAAGCCGCGCTCAAGGAGGCGACGGACGAGATCGTGTCAAGCGGCGGCCAGGCACGCGCCTACGTCCTCGACGTATCGGATAGAGAAGAATGCTTCAAGCTGGCCGGAAAGTTGAAGGAAGAAACCGGGGCCGTTGACGTACTGATAAACAATGCCGGAATCACCGAATGCTACGCCGTACTCGATCTCTCTCAAAAGGCAGTGCAGCGCATGGTCGAGGTGAACTACCTGGGATACGTATGGATGATGCAGGCGTTCGTGCCGGACATGGTTAAACGTGGTTCCGGGCATGTCGTGAATATATGTTCCGTTGCCGGAAAGGTGGGCACTGCCAAGATGGGAGGCTATTGCGCCACCAAGTTCGCCGATATCGGGATAACGGATGCCATCCGCATGGAGCTCAGGGGCAGCGGTGTCGATTTCACCATCGTAAACCCGGGCTATATCGCCACCGGCATGTTCGAGGGCGCAAGGGTCCCGATCATAACCAACTGGCAGGATCCCCAGAAGGTAGCAGATGCCGTTCTCGATGCGGTGAAGAAGAATAAAGGCGAGATATGTGTACCGCGTGCCAACGTACGTCTCGTGGCCTTCATGAGAGGATTGTGCTTCCCCAGGATAATAGATACGATCTTCCATCTCCTGGGAGCGGACAGATCCATGGACACCTGGTGCAAGGACGTCGAGCGACCGTTCTGAAACCAATACAACACATATGGGTGCAGGGTCCCATCGTATGCCCGCGGGATTAGGTCTTGGGGCCGGGTTACCGCCGATCCTGATAAGCTGACCGAGAGCGACACGCAGGTTGCCTGCGAATATCGCTGCCGCTATCTTTTGGTGTCGTCCGCTGGAGGTAGTGAGTCTGTGCTGGACAAGGCACAGCCTTGCGCGCATGAAGGTGATCTTATCCGCTGCGTTGAACAACAGGATTAGAGTGATTGGGAGGTTTTTTGCCTCTAAAACGGCGTGAATCGCCGTTAACCGGGCTGATGTACAGCTGACGGGAGTCGATATGTCCGCTCCGAAGAAAGGCAGCAGCAAGGCTAGAACTAGCAAGAAAAGTGGATCTCAGCAGGGCAGCAAAAGCGGAAGATCGAGGCAGGGTGAGGGCCGAGGCCTGCCTCGCAACCTGCGTGAAATCTACGGCGTATCCATCATGACCCTGGCCGTCCTCCTCTTTCTCGCCTTCTTTATCGAGGCACTGGGACCTGTGGGAAGGGGATTGGACCTCTTCTTCTCGTATCTTCTTGGAGGGGTGCGTTTTGCGCTGCCCTTCATACTGCTGGTCTTCGGTATGGCGCTTCTCCTGGGTCGTCTGGGCGATATGGCGTCCAAGGAAAAAGAAGGGTGGCGACTTACGTGGGTGGAGATGGCGGGAACGGCCATTATGATCGTGGCCATCTGCGCCTTGCTCCATCTGAGGGTTGGCGACCCAGAGGTCATGTTCACGCGCGTAAACCTGGAGGAAGGAGGCGGCCTGCTGGGGGCCGTGATCGCCTGGCCTTTGACGAAGATGTTCAGCAAGGCTGGGGCTTACGTGCTGGTCATAGCCATGCTCGTCGTGGGATTCCTCCTTTTCACGGGGCTGGCCATCTCGAAGTACTTCCAGGAAAGGGTGGAGAAGCGTCGCAGGGAACGTACGGAGAAAAGGGAGGAAAAGCTGGCGATGGACGCTGCGGCACGGGAGGTCGCTGCGCAGCAGCGAGACCAGCTGCAGAAAAAGCCGGTGGAGGCAAGGACCGTGTCGAAGAAAGGGCGGGCGGAGGAGCCGCAGCCTATCGTTGCGCCCGATAACCCTCCGGAGATGCCTGCACCTCCTAAACTGAACATGGAGGAAACGGGCCAGCTGGCCATAGAGATACCTGAAGGAGAGAGGGGCAAGGCCTACCGGCTTCCCCCTATAGAGCTGCTCGGACTGTCGGGTGACCGCAGGTCGATATCGCATAAAAGCGTCAACGAGAGTATCGCGATACTGGAAAAAACCCTGTCTGACTTCGGAGTCGATGCCGCCGTAACCCGTGTCACGAGGGGACCTACGGTAACCAGGTTCGAGGTGGAATTGGGCTCCGGGGTCAAGGTAAACCGCGTACTGAATCTGAGCGATGACATCGCATATGCTCTCGCATCGCCGGATATAAGGATCATCACCCCCATCCCCGGAAAATCCGCCATAGGAATAGAGATACCAAACCGCGAGAGGGATCTGGTGACCCTGGGTGACCTCATGACTGCGACCAAGTCACGCAAACAGGATTCGCCGTTGCAAGTGGGCCTGGGTATGGACGTTTCGGGACAGCCCATACTGGTCGACCTGCGGGAGATGCCACATCTTCTCCTTGCCGGGGCTACCGGAACGGGCAAGAGCTGCTGCATCAACGCCATGATCGCTTCCGTGCTCTTGAAAGCTCCGCCACGGGAAGTACGCATGATCATGGTCGACCCAAAATATGTCGAGTTGTCCCACTTCAACGGAATCCCGCATCTACTCGCTCCCGTGATAACGGAACCCAAGAAGGCTGCGGGGGCACTGGCATGGATTGTGCGCGAGATGGAGATGAGATATCAGGTCCTCTCCAGGGCGGGGGTGAAGAACGTCATAGCCTATCGCGCGGCGCTCAGAGAAGGGCTCGAGAAGGAGGTTGATGAGGAGGGAGGCGTACAGTTCCCGCCCATGCCCTACATACTCGTGGTCATAGATGAGCTGGCGGATCTGATGATGGTGTCACCGGCGGAGGTCGAGGACTCCATAGCGAGGATCGCCCAGATGGCGCGCGCGGTGGGTATACACCTGGTCGTGGCGACGCAGCGACCTTCCGTGGACGTGGTGACCGGGCTGATAAAGGCGAACATGCCGTCGCGCATAGCTTTTACCGTTGCAAGCCAGGCGGATTCACGTGTGATCCTAGACGTAGGAGGGGCAGAGAAACTGGTAGGCCATGGGGACATGCTCTTCCTCCCCTCAGGAAGCTCGAAAGCCATGCGCGTACAGGGAGCCTACATCGCCGAAAGGGAGATAACGGCCATAACGGCTTTCATAAAACGCCAGCTCCAGGCAGATTACAAGGAGGAGATCCTCGAGGAAACGGGCGGGGGTAGGAAGGAACAGACGCGCGACGACGAACTGCTCGAAGAGGCGATAGAAACCGTAGTGCGCTCGGGGGTGGCATCGGCATCACTCCTGCAGAGGAAGCTGCGCGTGGGATATGCACGTGCTGCGAGGTTGGTAGACCTCATGGAGGAACTGGGGGTGGTCGGCGGCTATGAGGGGAGTAAACCGCGGGCGGTGCTCATGACGCCCGAGGAGCTCGAGGAGAGGAAGAGGAGGGCTCTCTTGCGGGAAGAAAGCGAGGGACCCGATTGAGGCCTTGTGGGAGATGGTCTGGTATATTTATGCTGTGAGCAAAAAAACTCTGGTATAATCTACCCAATAGGATAGAGGCAGGAGGTCACGGTGGCCAACAGGTTGGCTCAAGAAGTTGAAAAAATACTTTCGGCGGCTGTAGGCGATTTCATCGCCAAGGCGACGGTGAAGAAGAACTGCGAGCTGATAGGTACGACACCGGACGACCTTACCGCCGATCAGCTTCCTGCGTTGGCGGAGAAGATCGAGAAATCGGTATCCTTTTTTTCCGGCAAGGATGTCGGAAGTGGTGTCGCCGAAAAGATCAAGGCCATCAAGGTCTGAAACGGAACACCATCGTAGCAGCGGTAACGCCGCTTAAAGGGAAGCCATATCGTTTACGTAGCCTGGAACAATACTTGGAGCCGGTGCCAGAAAGCGCCCGGCTTTTTTGATTCATGTTTTGAGGTGAGCGCGGATAACGAAGGGGATAGCCGCAGCCGGACTCCCGGAGGGGGAATGAAGACTCAGAACAGGAATATCTATATGCACTGCCTGGGCTGCCCCAGGAACGAGGTGGATTGCGATACCCTCGCCTCGGCGCTGATACGTGCAGGATGGCATATATGTGATGACCCGGAGGATGCAGGTACGATTGTCGTCAATACCTGTTCGTTCCTGGTTTCAGCCGTTGAGGAGTCGATAGAGGCCATCCTCGAGCTTGGCGCACCAGGGGTGAAGGAGGACAGGAGCCTGGTGGTCGCGGGCTGCCTGGTGTCCAGGTATGGGAAGCAAGCATTGTCGTCCCTTCTGCCCGAGGTGGACTTGTTCTTGGACTTTCCGGATTATCCGCATCTGTCAGCGCTTATGGAGAAGGACCCTGAAACCCGCACGCATTGCGCTGCCAGCGCCCCGACGAGAGAGCTCGCTTCCACATTGAGCAGGGGATACGTGTACCTGAAGATATCCGAGGGCTGCGATAGGAGGTGCTCCTTCTGTGCGATCCCGTCGATCAGGGGGCCTTTGAGGTCGAGGCCTTGGGAGGAGATAAAAACGGAAGCGGGATATTTCATCGAGCGCGGCGCGCACGAGCTCATCCTCATCGCACAGGACACTACATCCTACGGCCTTGACATCTACGGCAGACCGTCATTACCCAAGCTGGTGTATGAACTAGGTGAAAAAGACGGGGACTGGACGCTGAGGATCCTGTATATGCACCCCGGTGGAATAGATACGGAGATATTGAGCGCCATGGGCCACCCCAGGGTTAACAACTATTTCGACCTGCCTTTTCAGCACGTTGACGAGAACGTCTTGCAGGAGATGGGAAGGAGGGGGAACGCCGATTCACAGCGCAGGCTCATCTCCTCCATCAGGGAGGGTTTCGACGAAGCTGCGCTGCGGGCCACCTTCATCGTGGGGTTTCCCGGTGAGGACAGGGCGGCTTTCCGTTCCCTGGAAGATTTCATCCTTGAAATGCGTTTTGACTGGCTCGGCCTTTTTAGCTATTCTCAGGAAGAACGTACTCCCGCATTTTCGCTGGGCAAAGGGGTTGGAGCGAAGGCAGCAAAGGAAAGGGTAGAGGAGCTGTCCGCCCTGCAGGAAGAGATAATGCGGGACAAGGCCCGCGACATGGTGGGAAAAAGGTTGCGGGTATTGGTGGAGGGCCGAAGCCTGGAGGCGCCCGGTTTCTGGGAAGCGAGGTCATGGCGGGAAGCGCCCGAGATAGACGGGGTGATCTTCATAGCGCATAGTGTGGGTATAGAGCCCGGTACCGTCCGTGAAGTGAGCATCACTGCAAGCGAAGGGATAGATCTGATTGGCAATATTCAATCGCGGTAAGGGCAACTTGAGACAGATAAAAACAGAGGACAACTGGAACCTGGCGAACGCGCTTACGCTTTCACGTGTCCTCATGGCTCCGGCCATCGTGTCCATGCTCTCGCGCGAAAACCGCTTGAGTGACAGGCTGGCCGCCTTAACCGTTGGCGTTGCGGCGTTAACGGATTTCCTCGACGGTCACGTGGCGCGAAAGCAGGGCAAGGAGACCAGGCTGGGGCAGTTCCTCGATCCCCTCGCGGACAAGGTATGTATATCAACGGCATTCGTGATGCTGGCCGTAAAAGGAAGGCTGCCGGCCTGGGTTCCCGGTGTGATCATTGGGCGTGAAGCGTTGATCACGATGTTCAGGATATATGCAGGATCGAGGGGCTCCTCGGTGCCTGCCAGTATATGGGGGAAGCTGAAGACGAATTCTCAACTGATCGCGCTGCTCATGGTCATACTGGAGAAGGACGAGCCATCTTATGCCGCACTGGAAAAGACATCGGTTAATCTGGCCGTAGCGTTAACCCTCTATTCCGGGCTTGATTACATGTTGAAGGCAAGCCGCTACCTCGAAGCAACAGAAGGTAAACAGGGTGCTTAGGTGCTCATTGCTGGCCGTTGGCGACGAGCTGCTTGACGGCAGGGTGAGCGATACAAATTCCGATTTCATCACCGATCAGATGCAATCCATGGGGATAAGGATCGTATTGCGCATAAATGTCGGGGATGATATCGAGCATATCGCAGGTGCGCTCAGGATGGCCATGGGTACGTCGGACATGGTCGTTATGACCGGGGGGCTGGGGCCGACAGAAGACGACCTTACGCGTGAAGCGGTTGCGCGGACCCTGGGGCTTGAACTGCGCAGGGATACCCTGCTGGAGGAACGGCTGAAGGGATTCTTCGTGGCCATGGGGAGGGTCATGTCGCCCACCAACCTGAAGCAGGCGGACCTGGTTGAGGGAGCCACACCCATAACGGCACGTCTCGGCACCGCACCCGGACAATGGCTGGAGAAAGACGGCTGCCTGCTGGTGATGATCCCCGGGGTGCCGAGGGAGATGAGGGATATGATAAGCGGCGACGTGATCCCCCTTGTCGCGCAGCGTTTCTCCCTGCAGGAGAGCACCAGCAACAAAACCCTCCTGGTCGCAGCGCGCCCTGAATCGGAGCTGGCCGAGCAGGTGCAGGAAGCCTTGACCGGCATGCTCGATATCAAAGTAGCATATCGAGCGATGATGGGGCAGATCGAGTTGAAGCTGTCGGCCGAGAACTCCGCCGCGCTGGAGGAGGCGGAAAGGCGCATCCGCGAAGCACTTGGACCCTGGGTGGTCGCTGAGGGAGGAGAGACCCTCGAGGGGAACCTGGGCCGCGAGTTGCGCTCCAGGGAGATGTCCATCGCCGTTGCCGAATCTCTTACGGGGGGCATGGTGGGAGAGAGGATAACCAGCGTTCCCGGCAGCTCCGATTACTTCAAGGGTGGGGTAGTGGCCTACAATTACGAGGTGAAAGAGGACCTCCTGGGGTTGGATCCCCAACTGCTGGCATCGCACGGAGCGGTAAACGTGGAAGCGGCCGGGGCAATGGCGGAGGGAGTGAGAGAGCGATTGTCGTCAGATTTGGGATTGGCGCTAACCGGTGTTGCAGGTCCCGAGAGGGGCAGGGAGAACGAACCTCCCGGAACGGTTGTCTTCGGTCTCGCTGATGAATCGGGAACGTACGGATGGAAATACCGCCTTCCTGGAGACCGGGAGATGGTGCGGCAGTTCGCGACGACGGTAATGCTTGCCATCGCCTATTTCTACGTACGCGGCGAGGAGATAAAAGATGTCAGATAATCGATTACGCCTGTTCGTCGCAGCAGATATAACACGAGATATCAGGGAACTTCTCGCCTCTACCATGGAAAGGATGCGGGGGGAAGGTATCGATGCGCGCTGGGTAAAACCGGAAAACCTCCACCTGACCCTCAAGTTCATCGGAGAGTATGGCGAGGAGGGACTCGATACCCTGTTGCGGGAGATACACAAGGCAGCCGGAAAAAGCAAGCCCTTCGATGCTGTACTAGGGGGATGTGGAGCATTCCCGTCGCGTAGCAAGGCGCGCGTCATATGGGTAGGTATGTCCAATGGAGTGGACGAAGCCGCAGCTATCGCCCGCAAACTCGATGCCCGCTTGGAGAAGGTCGGGATTAAAAGGGAGCGGCGCCAGTTTAGGGGCCACCTCACTCTGGCACGCCTGAGACGGCCTCAGGATTGTACGGAATTCCTGGAAGATATGTCCGGGATGTTGAAGGGGCTCCAGGATTTACCTTTCCACGTTGAGGAGATCATGCTTTTTCGCAGTATACTGAAACCGCAGGGACCAACGTACGTGGAACTCGAAACCGTGGCCTTGGGAGGAGAATAGGGTGAGTAGAGCAAAGCTGGCGCCGTCGTTGCTCAACGCCGATTTCAGCGACCTGCGAAAAGCCGTCTCCATAATCGAGGGCATAGCCGACGTTATTCACCTTGACGTGATGGACGGAAACTTCGTACCCAACATAACCTTCGGTCCGTTGATCGTAAAGGCGGTAAGATCAATTACGTCGTTGCCGCTGGATGTGCATCTGATGATCGCACATCCCGCCGAGTACATAGAGGACTTCGTAAAGGCGGGGGCGGATTGGATATCTTTCCATATCGAGGTAACCCGTCATCCCGGTGAGATCCTTGGGTTGATACGCAGCCATGAAAAGCGCGCAGGGATCGTGCTCAACCCGCAGACGCCGGCGCAGCGCCTGTTCGATTACATCGATCTCGTGGATTTCGTACTCGTCATGACGGTGATGCCGGGGTTTGGTGGACAGAGGATCATGCCCGAGGCACTTGGTAAAGTTGGCGAGATCAAGGAGGAGGCATCGCGCCAGGGGTTGCAGCTCGAGGTAGAGGTAGACGGAGGCGTAAAGACGGAAAACCTTGAGATGGTGTTGGAGGCCGGGACAGACATCGTGGTTGTTGGATCCTCAATCTATGCCGCTTCAGACCCGCGACAGGCGGCGAGCGATATCCGCGCCATAATCGATCATCATATGCGCTAGGCAGGGGAACGCGATAAAGGATGCGATCGCCAATACTCTGAAACACAAGGGCCCTTATGGCCGCGACGCGTAACTTCGGGGCAGAAACATGGATGGCCGGTGCTTAACCGATAACACTGCCGCATGACCTGAATGATCTTTGCGCGCACACACTTTGCGGGGATGACGATGGGTTTTATGGACAGCGGGGAGGCCATGGCCTTATAATCAAATCGTAACTGGTCTTCGGGGCAGGGTGAAAACCCCGACCGGCGGTTAAAGTCCGCGAGCCGAGAGGCAGAGCCGGCGAAATTCCGGCACCGACGGTGAAAGTCCGGATGGGAGAAGACCTCCAGGCGGTCCATTGTGGGCGCCGGGTAATTCTCCCGGCGCCCGTTTATTTGCAGGGACCTGTCGGCATCGGTAACTCGATGCCCGTTGAGGAGGATAGAGGAATTGGAGCATAGCGCTGAGGACAGGCGGTGCATGAGAAAGGCGCTGTCCCTGGCCGCGAAGGGTAAGGGAATGTGCCACCCCAACCCCATGGTGGGGGCGGTCATTGCCAGGGGTGGAGAGATAATCGGGAGCGGTTATCATCATGGCCCTCATACCCCACATGCTGAGATCGAGGCCCTCGAACAGGCAGGCGACAGGGCTGCGGGAGCGGTACTCTACGTGACGCTGGAGCCATGCAATCACCAGGGGAGGACGCCTCCGTGTACCGAAGCTATATTGCAGGCGGGCGTGGATAGGGTCGTGATAGCCGCCATGGATCCCAACCCGGGGGTCAAAGGGGGAGGAGCGGAACGCATAAGGGCAGCCGGTTTAAAGGTAGAAAGCGGTCTCATGGCGGAGGAATCGTCACGATTGAACGCAGCGTATGAGAAATACGTGCTCACTGGGAAGCCCCTCGTAACGGTAAAGATGGCGGCGACGGCGGATGGTAAGGTGGCGGCGCGCGGAGGCGCTTCAAGGTGGATAACGGGCGAAAAAGCCAGAAGAGAGGTGCATGCAATGCGCCGTGAAAGCGATGCTGTAATGGTGGGGAAGGGGACGGTGAAAAGCGATGATCCCGAACTTACCGTGCGCATGGTCCCCATGCGTGGAGCCAGGCCTCCAGTAAGGATCATCGTTGATTCCCGCCTTGAGATCTCACCCGACTCGAGGCTGGCGCTGGGAGGGGAGCCGCACGTGATAGTGGCTACGACAAGAGAGCACGATCGGGACAAGGCTGACTATCTGAGCGCACGTGGTGTCGAGGTTATGGTGGTATCCGAACGCGCTGGTCAGGTCGATCTCGATCATCTTCTCGCGGTGCTTGGCGAACGTGAGATCGCACAGCTTCTGGTGGAGGGAGGGCCGACCCTCGTCGCCTCCTTTTTCGAGCAAAGTCTGGCTGACCGCCTCGCCCTTTTTATTGCGCCGAAGGTATTCGGGGATAAGATGGCGCCCTCCTGGATAGAGGGGAGAGAGGTGAGCGATCCCGGGCAGGCGATATCCCTTGGCTGGAGCAGGGTGCGAAGAATAGGAGACGACCTGCTGCTGGAAGGCGAGATATTCAGATCGGAGTAGGTGATGTTCACGGGTATTATCGAGGAAGTCGGAAACGTGAAGGAGCTCAGAGTTTCTGCACGGGGGGCTAGAATAACCGTTTCCAGCCTGGGACTGTGGAAGGATTTGGCGATAGGTGATTCGGTGGCCGTGAACGGTGTCTGCCTGACCGCAGTTGAGAAAGGTGGCGGTGCCTTTACTGCGGACATCAGCGCGGAAAGCCTGCAGCGATCCAACCTCGGTAATCTCAGGAGGGGAATGCCCGTAAACCTGGAGAGGGCACTGACCCTTAATACGCGTCTGGGGGGGCATCTGGTTCAGGGGCACGTTGATGGCGTAGGAACGGTGACGGCGATAAAGGAATCCGGCGAGGGTCGCGTATATTCCTTCTGCATTACTCCCGAAGTTGCTGAATTCCTGGTCGAGAAGGGATCTATAGCGGTGGATGGGATCAGCCTCACCATCAGCGCCCTGGGCGAGGGTGAATTCAGCGTGGCCGTCATACCGCATACCGTCGAGGAGACCAACCTGAGAGGGATGAAGGCGGGAGACGCCGTTAACCTCGAGGTTGACATAATAGCGAAGTACGTGCACAGGTACCTGGAGCGCGGTCTATCCGGGGATGATAGCACCGGGGAGAGCGCCTCATTTTACGAAAAACTGGCTGAAGGAGGGTTTCTGTAATGGAAGATGAATTGCAGAAGAAGGAAGAGAGCCCCTTCGATACCATCGAAGAGGCTATCGAGGAAATCCGCGAGGGAAAGATCATCATCGTCGTCGACGATGAGGATCGCGAAAACGAGGGCGATTTTCTCATGGCTGCAGAGAGGGTAACACCCGAGGCCATCAACTTCATGGCCAAACACGGCCGCGGGCTGATCTGCATGCCTTGTCTGGGGGAACGCCTGGACGAACTCAATATCCATCCTATGGTGAGCAATAACACCTCTACCCACGAAACGGCGTTCACAGTATCCATCGGGGCCAAGGGCAAGATAACCACCGGTATTTCCGCCTATGACAGGGCGGTGACCATCCAGACGGTACTGGATCCAGCTACGCGGCCGGAGGATATATCTCGTCCCGGTCACGTCTTTCCCTTGCGGGCCAGGGACGGTGGTGTGCTCAGGCGGGCGGGACATACAGAGGCGGCTGTGGACCTGGCAAGGCTTGCCGGATATTTTCCTGCCGGGGTGATCTGCGAGATCATGAACGAGGACGGGACCATGGCACGCGTGCCGCAGCTTGCCGAGATAAAAAAGATATTCGGCCTGAAGATGGTGACCATCGAGGAATTGATACGCTATCGTAACCGCACCGAGACCCTGGTAAAGCGCGTTGCCGAGGTGCGCCTGCCTACGGCCTACGGTGATTTTAAGGGCATCTGCTTCGAGTCGGTGATGGACGGGCAGAGCCATATGGCCCTGGTCAAAGGCGACGTTGCAGGAAAGGAAAACGTGCTGGTAAGAGTGCATTCGGAATGCCTTACCGGAGACGTATTCGGATCCTTGCGTTGTGACTGCGGCGTGCAGCTGCGTACCGCCCTGGAGATGATCGAGAAAGAGGGGGAGGGTGTATTTCTTTATATCATCGGGCACGAGGGCAGGGGGATCGGTCTTCCCCACAAGCTGAAGGCCTATATGTTGCAGGAGGCGGGGAAGGACACGGTCGAGGCCAACATCGAGCTGGGTTTCCCACCCGATGCAAGGGATTACGGGATAGGGGCCCAGATACTGTCGGACCTTGGCCTGACGACAATGCGACTGCTCACCAATAATCCCGCGAAGCGGGTGGGCCTGGAGGGATACGGGCTTAAAGTCGTGGAGCGAATACCGCTGGTCATAGAGCCTTGCGAGGAGAACTACGCCTACCTCAAGGCGAAGCAGGACAAGCTCGATCACATTCTGGAGTTTTAACCGAAAGGAGAGTATGTATGCCTACCTATGAGGGCCATCTGCTGGCAACGGGGCTGAAATTCGCCATCGTAGTCAGCCGCTTCAACGAATTCATCAGCACGCGGCTTCTTGATGGCGCCATGGACGCTCTGAAACGCCATGATGCGGAGATGGCGAGCGTTGACGTTGCCTGGGTGCCGGGATCCTTCGAGATCCCGCTGGTTGCCGACAGGCTTGCTGAGAGTGGTCGCTACGATGCCGTTATCTGTTTGGGCGCGGTCATACGCGGCTCTACGCCCCATTTCGAGTACGTAGCCGCGGAGGTTTCAAAGGGGATTGCCAGGGTGAACCTCGATAAGGGAGTTCCAGCAGTATTCGGCATTATAACCGCTGATACCATAGAGCAGGCCGTTGAGAGGGCCGGCGCAAAGCAGGGAAACAAGGGCTGGCAGGCCGCCCTTACCGCCGTAGAGATGGCAAACCTGTTGAAGGAGATAAAGTAAGGATGTGACCAAGAGGGGTGGGGCTCCGCCCCTCCCCTTTGACCCCTCGCCTTTCTTATTTACGAGCCGGCGCCCAGGCTTGCCGTCGTCGCAGGCTTCTCCGAGCACCTTGCTCGCCGGTCGAGTGGCGGCGCAGACTAGAAATAACGGTCCTCGCTCCTGTAGGGTTTGTGTTCCCGAGCCCGGGGATAACGGTCCTCGCTCCTGTAGGTGTTATGTTCCCGAGCCCGGGGATAACGGTCCTCGCTCCTGTAGGCTTTGTGTTCTCGAGCCCGGGGATAGCGGTCCTCGCTCCTGTAGGTGTTGTGTTCCCGAGCCCGGGGATAACGGTCCTCGCTCCTGTAGGCTTTGTGTTCCCGAGCCCGGGGATAGCGGTCCTCGCTCCTGTAGGGTTTGTGTTCCCGAGCCCGGGGATAACGGTCCTCGCTCCTGTCCGCAGGTTGCATATCCATAGCTAGGCCATACTCTCGTACATGCTGCTCCCAATGTCGCTTCGGACCGACCCCCGGTTCTCGGGAAGTGTTTTATTTACTGGACGACACCCGGACGAGGTTATATACTCCCAGTTTCCATAAATGCACGCATGCTCG
>JAFGDU010000145.1 GCA_016931915.1 Actinomycetota bacterium | reverse complement strand
TAACGCCCGTCCCCGTTCTCCACGAAATGCTTCGAGTACGGTCCGAACACGAAGCACGAATCGCGAGGTGCATCGCAACCCCCGCCCAGGTTGTCCTGGGTGGTGCGGCACAGACAGGACATCACGGAGATCTGAGTCTGTTTCTTAACCAGATCCCGTATACGGTCGTAGGTCTCGACCGCGGGCGCGGCCTCTACCGCCGACCCCACCGGGACCACCCGGAACATCTGGGTGTCCAGAGCGGTCCAGCTGGGGAAAAAGTACTCGCTGTGTTCCTCGAACATGCGGGCGAAGTCCTCGTCCATTATCTTGACCTGGGTCTCCACGAGGCCGGGCATCCAGGGCAGGGCCATGTACATGGTGCGGTCGCCGCCGTCGACCGGGAAGAGGTGACCTTTGCTGGCCATGCGGGCGAGCATCCCTGCGACCTCCTCCTCAGGCATGCCCGCACGCTTTGCTATCACCGCGGGCGGCTCGGCGACCAGCTTACAGTGCATGAACAGCTCCGCTTCCTCGGGAGTGAAGATCCTCTCCAGCAGTCTTATCTCGACCCCCGTGGGTGTCTCCGGGTAACCGGCCGGCAGCTCGTCCAGGTACTGCCGCAGCCTGGAATAGGTATCTTTCCCCGTGGTGGCATCCGCCATGTGAACCCCCTCCTTGCAGCGGGCGGACGGGTAGCGCGCTTGCTGCCCGCCAGCCATCCCGGTCTTAACTGACGGGGTTATTCTATCACCGCAACTCCCTTTTCCGCCGACCTCTCCGGCCTTATCTCGGTGATGAGCATCCCCGCCAGCATGAGCGCGCAGCCGAGCCAGCCCCTCCAGGACAGCGTCTCGCCCAGCAGTATGATCCCGAAGAAGACCGAGAATACCGGCTCCATGATCAGTACCACCGAGGTGCGCACCGGCGATATCTCGCGCTGCGCCCAGGCCTGTACGAAGAAGGCCAGGGCGGAGGCGAAGACACCGCAGACGACGATGGTGAGCCAGGAGTAACCGTCGGTGGGAAAGACGAAGTCCTCGAAGATGAAGGCGGAGCCGGTCTGGAGCACGGCAACCACTCCCATCTGCAGGAGGGTGAGCAGCAGCAGGTCGTAGCGCTCCACGAAGCGGTCCATGAAGATGATGTGCAGCGAATAGGTGAAGGCGCAGGCAAGCACGAGGATGTCTCCCGAGTTCACCTTGAGGCCGGGCTGCAGCGAGAGCAACCCCAGGCCTATGGTGGCGACGATGACCGAGAGCACCGAACGCATGCCCGGTCTCTTGCGCAGTATGACCGTGGAGAGGATAGGGACGAAGACCACGAACAGCCCGGTGATGAAGCCGGCGTTACCGGCCGTGGTGTACTGCAGGCCGAAGGTCTGGAAGGAATACGCACCGTAGAGAAAGATCCCCAGGAGCAGGCCGGCCGCAGCGGTGGACCGGTCCAGCCGCGCAATCCTCCTGCCGCAGACGGCGGCCATTACCAGGAAGGCCAGGGCGAAGCGGTAGGACATGAAGACGAAGGGAGGGATGACCTCCAGGGTCTCCTTGACCATGGAGAAGGTGAGACCCCAGATGACGGTGATGGCGATAAGAGACAGCTCCGCCTGTCTCGCCCTGGAGAGGAAGCGGCCCGTACCTTCCATGGGGACTCCTTTTGCCGTTCAAGCATACCGGTCAAGGTATGAGTGTATTATAAAGACCAGGGGGTCAGCCCTCCATTTTCAACGTGATCGCCTATGTGTTTGGTCAGACGAGACCTTCGCCGGATCAAGTTGAAAATGGAGGGCTGACCCCTTACCCCCAGAGGTAGCGGACCCCGAAGCCTCCCCGCGGGTAGGACCAGTCGATGGCGTCCAGGGGGCAGATGAAGCGGCAGGTCCCGCATTCCAGGCAGCCCTCATAGTTGAAGACGAGCTCGTTCGTGCTCTCTTCCCACTCGTAATTGGCCGCCGGGCAGGCCGGGATGCAGGGCTTGGTGGGGCAGTCCGGGCAGAGTTCCTTATTCACCACGATGTGGGCTTCCTTGTCTTTCTCTATCTTGACCTTGGCAAGCTTGGCCTCGATGGCCTCCCGGTGCTTCTTCATCGCATCGCCTTTCTTATCTTCCGCTTGCGCATAGCCGAGCCCAAGGGGGAGTAGGCCTTCATGGCGGCCCTGATGGGGCGACGTAGCGGCTGCGGCACGCTGTTCTCCGCGATACCGAGGTAGAAATCCCTGACATACGGATAGGGCTCGGGATCCATGTAGGAGACCTCGTCTTCCAGGATATTGCCCATGATCTTGACCAGGTGTTCCAGGTATCCCGGCATGTTCGCCTTGGCGTGATCCACGATGTAGTTGCTGGCCGTGCGGGAGTTATAGAGCAGGCGCGCAAGGCCCGTCTTTTCGAGGTCAGTTATATACGTACTAAGTGCATCCGCGCTGTAATCTCCCTTTCGTATCGCTCCCTCGATGGTCTCCGCGGCCATCATCCCCGAGAGCATGCCGGGAGGCACACCGATGTAAGCGTAGTCGTTGAAGCCGCCGGCCTCCCCGCACAGCAGCACGCCGTGGGAATAGAGCTTGGAGAAATCTATCCTCCCTCCGTTGGAGATGATCTTGGCCTGGTATTCGCGCAGCTCCGCCCCGGCGATGCAGGAGGCTATGAAGGGGTGCTCCTTCACTCGCTCCAGCCTGTCGTGGAGGTCTATGCCCCTTTCCCTGAGCTGGTCGACCCACCCGAAGATGGCCAGCGAGATGCTGTCCCGGTTGGTATAGAGGGTTGTCGCTCCCATGATGTCTTCCACGGCGTATCCCACCATCTCGTAGCAGATACCCTCCCCCGGGGAGAGTTGAAACCGTTCCTCCAGGACCTCGGGGGGCAGATCCAGTATCTCCTTCACGCCCAGCAGGTATGTGCGCGGGTCGTCCTCTACCAATCCCGCCGCTCTGCCCACCACGGTGTGGATGCCGTCGGCACCCACCACGACGTCGGCATGGAGCTCCTCGTCCCCGATCCTCACCCCGGCAACCCTGCTGTTCTCGATGATGAGGTCGGTGACCAGCACGCCCGTCAGAAGCTCGGCCCCGGCCTCCTCGGCCTTGCCGGCGAGCCAGGCGTCGAACTTGCTGCGGTAGGCGGTATAGGCAAGACCCCGGTCCGTGTGCTCCTGTATGCGCCAACGGAGCTGCATCATGTCCTTTTCCCCCAGGTAGGCGAGACAATGGTCGGAGACCGGCCTCTCGAGGGGAGCATCGTTCCTGAACCCGGGTATGAGACGGTCCAGCACCGGCGTGAAGAGGACGAAGGAGGCGACGTTCTTCTCGCCCACCCTCTGCCCGCGCTCGAGCAGCACCGTCTCGATGCCCTTTCTCGCCAGGCTGAGGGCACAGGCGGACCCGGCCGGTCCCGCGCCTACCACCACGCATTGCACCTTTTCCATGTGTCGTTCTCCTTCCAACTCCGCATCCCGTGCGGGGGTCTTGTGCTTGCAGAGCGGCGGCGATATTGAAGTAGTACGATGCGGCAGCAGGGGCCCCCGTATGTAAAACAGATTATGACTAGCAGTCACATACTATAGACGCGCGGCTTATGCCGTCAACCGGCGCCGCTCGCAGGAATTGCTGCTGCGATTATCTTGCCGCCGTCAGGTAGGCTTGGTATTCGGCCATGGCGCTGAGAGCCCGGCAGGCGGATTCTACGCTGGAGAAGATCAACGGCCGGTTGCTGCTCACCATGGGGTCGTCTCCGTCATCCGACATATGCAGGCCGGACGCCATGTACAGCGGTATCTGCAGCTCGTGCATGAGCTGGTGAAGCTCGACGTACGTCTTTACGAGCATGTTGTCCATGAAGCCCCAGATGGCTGTGGCGTCGGTGCCCTGCACGGTCTTGTAGGAACCCTTTTCCCCTTCGCGGCGGGGCGCGCCTATCCACAGGAACATCACCGCATCGACCTCACCGCTCTTCATGAGTATCTCGATGGTCGGCTTGAGGATATTAAAGTCCAGCCCGGCCACGAGGTCCACGGGGTTGCCCGGAACCCACCAATCGGGCAGGAGGGCCGTGAGTTCCTCCAGTACGCCGGATGAAAGCGGGACCACATCCAGCCCGATCTCGGTGCAGAAATCCGAGGCGAGCACCCCGAGCCCGCCTCCTCCCGTGACGATGCCTACGCGCTTTCCCTGTGGCAGGGGACGGTTGACGAACGCACAAGCGGTGACACTCGCTTCCTCGATGGTGGAGGTGAGGATGATCCCGGCCTGGCGGCATGCGGCCTCGAAAAGGGTCTCGCTCACCGCCATTGCGCCGGTATGCGAGCGGGCGGCCGACATGCCCGACCTGGTGCGGCCCCCCTTCAAGGCTATCACCGGCTTGTGCCGGGTCACCTCGCGGGAGAGTTTTAGGAAACGGCGCCCGTCGTCCAACCCCTCGATGTACGCCACGATGACCTCGGTGTCGGGATCCTCCACGAGGTAGGAAAGATATTCCTCAGTAGAGATGTCGGCCTCGTTTCCACTGGAAACCGCCTTGGCCACCCCCAGCCCGGATATCACGGTGGGGCCGATGAGCATGTTGAGGACGTTGCCGCTCTGGGCGACGAAGCTGATATTACCATGCGGGGGATGGTAGAGCATGGGCATCCAGGGGTAGAGCCGGTTCTTGGGGCAGCAGATACCCTGGCAGTTGGGCCCGATGAGCAGCATACCCGCATCCCGAGCCTTGTGCAGCATCTCCGCCTCCACTGCGGCGCCCTCCTCGCCAAGCTCCTTGAATCCCGCGGTGATCACCAGCCCCGCCTTTACCCCCTTGGCGATACAATCGTCGAGCGCATCTACCACCAGCCGGTTCGGGACGGTGAATACCGCGAGGTCGAGATCGTAGGGAATGTCCCGCACGGTGGGATAGGCCTTCATCCCCAGGATGGTATCGCGGCTGGGATTTACCGGGTAGATGGAGCCCTGGTAGCCCCCGGTCACGAGGTTGTTGAGGATGAGGAATCCCCACTTGAGTACGGTTTCCGTGGCCCCGATAAAGGCTATGGAACGAGCGTTGAAGGCGTAGTCGAGGTTTTTCAGCCTACTGTCCATATGTAGTGCTCACTCCTTATGTGCTGCGTCCCTGCTGTGTTCTCCGTCCGATCGGCAGTCATACTATAATCGTTGATGAAAGAGGCCGATATCCGTTCTTATCCTTACCATACGGGCCTGCAAGGTGGCCCGCCTTCTCTCGTCAAGTCTATATTAAACCCGGAATACGGCGTCTTAACAACATGCGCTCTCTCCGCGCCCGGGGATTATGAACCTCCAGCCCCAGGGGGTCGTATACCCTTCCACCGCTCTCCAACCGGGCAAGCCTTCATGCACTCTATGCAGAAATCGACGTCCGTTATATATATCTGTCCCGTCTCGATGAGCACGTCCCTGCGCCTGAGATGGCGCAATAGCATGCCCATGAATGCCGGCCATTCGGATGCCCGCCGCGGACGCATGCGCTCGAAGCCCAGGGACCAGTAGTCGAAGCAGGGGTCGACATCGTAACGCCCGCCGCACAACGCTTTAACCGGGCAGGCATCCTCGCACTTTGTACAACCCTGAATGCACAGGTCCCATTCCCGGTAAGGATCCGCCTCCAGGGGCGCTTCGGTGATGATGCAGCCCAGGCGCTGGTGGGGACCGAACTCAGGGGTGAGCAGCAGGTTGGAGCGCCCTATCTGTCCCATGCCAGCGCTGACGGCAGCGTGTTTCAGCGACAGGTGCCCCACGGTGCGGGTATGCGGGAGCTTCCGTCCCGTAGCGGTGTCGAGCTTGTGTATCTCCACGGGCTTGTCTGCAGAGACGGGCAAGGTAAGATATCCTTCTTTTTCCAGGAGCCTGCCGAACTTCTCCGCAGTGCGGTCGAGGAGGCGGGATGTCTGCATCTTGTTGCGGGTCCACATCCTGATATCGGGAGCGTATACGGCTCCGAGATTGTGGGCTACCGCCATAACGATCACGCTGCGGGCCGTGGGCATGAGATCCGTGGCGGGGCGTGGCGGGGAGGCGAGCATGAGCGTGCCTGCGTCCGCTACGCCGACCAGGTCTATACCTTCGCCGCGGATAGCGTCCTTCACCGACGCTGTGCTGATATCCAACCCCGTCTCCTCTCCTGGATGCAACGGTTTCCTGCCTTTAGAAGCCGTACTTAATCGACCCGTTTGTATTGTTGACATTATGGTAGCATATATTTATAGTAATGACATGTCAGTACCGAATGGTACAGGCGGGCTGGTTGGCTCAGGATGCGGCGTCACTTTGGACCATGCAAACCTGGACCAGAGAGTAAAGATGTACTGAGCGAGTAGAAGGAGGTTGGAATGGAAGTATCCGATAACATCAGCGTGAAGGACTACTTCGAGCAAGTCGTGCCGGAAATGGTCAAGGAGCAGATGTCTGGAGCACCCATTACAAACATGGATGGAACGGAATTCACGGTTGAATTCGACATCAAGGGCGACCAGGATTACGTCTACGGCATCTCGGTAAAGGACGCCAAGGACGTGCAGGTAACCGAGGGTTCCCTGGACAAGGCCATGATCAAACTGGAGTTGAGCGAGGACATGTGGCGCAGAGCGGTAACCGGTAAGTTGGAGGGCGCCATGGACATGTTCACGGACATGAGCCAGACTGCCAATCGCCAGAGATACGATGCTCTCGCGGGCACCAATGGCACCATGACCGTAGAGATGACATTGCCGGACGGCTCCGTCGCACCCCTGAAGATAGTCTTCAACGGCGCGTCATCACCCGAGGTAACCTTCAAGGTGGCACTCGAGGACTGGGCGCTCATGCAGAAGGGTGAACTGGCCGGGCCCACCGCTTTCATGACTGGAAAGTTGAAGATCGAAGGTGACATGCCCTTTGCGATGTCCCTTGGCAACTTGATGGCGTAATCGATTGCGCCCGCAGCGCGGATAATTATGCTTCCGCGCCGCGGGACATGAACCAGAGAGGCGGGACAATCCGTCCCGCCTCTTTTAATCCGTGCAGGAAAAGGGGACAAAGGCGTAGGATACAGGCTTCGTCCGGGATTATTTCCGCCCCTTTTCCGTCATGTCCCTGAGATAGGCCTGGATGAAGAGATGAAAGCTTGGGTGCAAAGAACAGGAGAAGATTGGACACTCATCACAGATACGCGTGCATTTGATCTCCATACCATGCCTCCCATGGGTCTCGCAGCAGCTACGTTCTCCTGATATAATTTTCCACTTAAACCGGTATATTCCTTCCCCAGAAATAGGCAAATGGTGAAAAGCATCATGGAACGCTGGTGTCAGCAAAGCGATCTTATCGGTTAACGGTGCAGTAACCAAGGAGTGCACTGGCCTGTTCCGGGGCGGTATCCTTATGGTAGGCCGGCCATGAGGTTACAATTACCATGTGATCGACAAGGGAGGTGGGAAGCTTGCGTCGTTACGTCATCGGCCACGATGTTGGCACGGGTGGATGCAAGGGGGTGCTGGCTACCACCTGCGGCGAAATGGTGGCACACAGTTTTCAGCCTTATGAGGTATACCATCCGCAAGCGAACTGGGCGGAGCAGGACCCATATGACTGGTGGCACGCCGTCGTGGAGGGGACGCGCCGTCTCCTGGAGGAAGGCGGTGTGGATCCCGCGCGGATCGCCGGCTTGGGGTTTGCCGGCCAGATGCTGGGGATAGTCCCCGTTGGCGACGGAGGTGAGCCCCTGCGCCCGGCCATTATATGGCTGGACAGCCGCGCCGACGAACAGGCAGCCCGCTTCATACGCCGCTTTGGCGGCAGGAAGATGGTAATACGCGTGGCAGGAGCAGCTCCCTCCGGAAAGGACGTCGTCTGCAAGCTAGCCTGGTTGCAGGAGAACGAACCGCAGGTTTTCGCATCGACCCGCGCCTTTCTCGATACTACCGGATACCTGGTTTACCGCGCTACGGGGAAGATGGTCATCGACCATACCGGCGCCGGTGGGACCGGCATCATCAGCGGCCGCACCAGGAAGTGGTCTCCCTTTCTGGCGAGAATGCTGGGCCTGCCCCTGGACGAGATGCCCCCCATACGCTCGAGCATCGACGTGGCAGGAACCCTGGGAGAGACCGTCGCGGAAGAGTTGGGTCTTGCGGAGGGCACCCCGGTCATAGCCGGCATGGCCGATATTCCCGCCGCGGCAACCGGTTCGGGTGCCCTCGACGACGGGGATGCTCACATCAATATCGGCACCTCGAGTTGGCTCTGCCTTTCCGTGTCACGCCCCTGCAATCTGGGAAAACATGGCATCGCCGCCGTGGTCTCGGCCGATCCGGACATGTTCATCATGATCGGCGAGTCGGAGACGGCGGGGGCCTGCCTGGAGTGGTTTGCGCAGCAATTCGCCAGCCCGGAAGAGAAGGGCAGGGACGTCTTCAGGGCGCTAGACGAGGTTGCGGACCAGGTGGAGCCGGGTGCGGGTAGGCTGCTCTTCGCTCCCTGGATGTTCGGCGAGAGATCGCCGGTGCCCGACACCAGCATCCGTGCGTCGTTCGTAAATCTAAGCCTGGAACACGGGCGCGAGCACATGCTGCGAGCGATCTACGAAGGGGTCGCCTACAACCTGCGCTGGCTGCTGGACGTTGCGGCGAGGGCCGGTTTCGCATGCGATCCGCTGCGGGCGATCGGGGGCGGGGCGAAAAGCGATGTGTGGATGCAGATCGTCGCGGACGTGACCCGCCGCCGCGTCGAGGCGGTCGAAAACCCGCAGGAAGCCGGGGCGATGGGATGCGCCCTGGCGGCAGCGGTGGCGGCAGGAGAATACGGCTCCTTCAAGGATATAAAGAAGGCGGTGAGCGTGAGGAATTCTTACGTTCCCCGCGAGGAATGCTGCCGGGTCTACGACGAGCTTTACACGATGTTCCGCCGCATCTACCCCAGCCTTTGCGGTGTATGCGGAAAGCTCAACTCGCCTTCATCCTGCTCCTTCTGAACCAATGCAGTTCATGACCCTATGCACCCATGGGGTGCATCATCGATATCCGTTATGGCATGATGTAAATGCGTGCGAACGAGATGTAGGGCCAACTGCTTGAAGTCGGGAGACATGCATGAACGAATCGGACAGGGGAGCGAGGAAGATCATCGCTTGCGCTACCGTGGCGGAGGAACTGCGCGTCATGGGGGTGAGGGATGGTGAGATGCTGGAGCTGGAGTTCGGTCTTCATGTCTACCCGGATAAGCTGCGCGAGACGCTGCAAAAAGAGATAGATGCGATCCCCGGAAACGGCGACGTAGTCCTCGGCTACGGCCTGTGCTCCAACGCCGCCGTCGGGCTGGTCTCGCGGAGCCACCGCCTCATCATACCTCGCGTCGACGATTGCATCGCTCTTTTCCTGGGCTCAAGGAAGGAGCATTTGAGAAGCTTGCATGAGGAACCCGGCACCTATTTTCTGACCAAGGGGTGGATAAAGGCGGCCGAGCTGCCCATCAACGAGTACCTGAGCATGGTGGAGAGATATGGAGAGGAGAGGGCCATGCGCGTCTCCAAGATGATGCTGGCGAACTACAAGCGCGTGGTTCTTATCAACACGGGTAACTACAGGTTGGAGGAGTTCCGCGAGGCTGCCCGGTCCATGGCCGAAACCTTCGACCTGAATTACGAGGAGATACCAGGATCTAACCGCATGCTACGCATGATGCTCGATGGCGAGTGGAACTCGGAATATATCGTGGTCGAACCGGGTGAGGAGACCACCCTCTCGATGTTTCTGCGCAGTTGAGCGTCCAGGCGCTTACCCCAGGGCCCTACAGATCGCGGCCGGCCCAGATTGTTGTTTCGTCAATTTCATTGGTGTAACATAATTAGCGCGCGTGATTGCTGAAGAAACAACGAGCCCGCTTAGCTCAGCAGGTAGAGCACATCCATGGTAAGGATGGGGTCAGCAGTTCGAATCTGCTAGCGGGCTCCATTTCTTCGCCAGCGAGGCGGTGTAGCTCAGTTGGTTAGAGCGCACGGTTCATACCCGTGAGGTCAGAGGTTCAAGTCCTCTCACCGCTACCAGCATATTTGTGGCACTTGCCGAAGATATAGGTCGGTTCGACGAAGCGGAGCAGGCAGGGCTTCGAATCACTATCGAGGAGGGTAAAATGGCCAAGAAGAAATTCGAGAGGACCAAGCCCCATGTGAACGTGGGAACCATCGGGCACGTGGACCACGGCAAAACCACCCTC
>JAFGDU010000144.1 GCA_016931915.1 Actinomycetota bacterium | reverse complement strand
TAGGCCTGTAGCTCCAACTGGTAGAGCGCCGGTCTCCAAAACCGGAAGTTGGGGGTTCGAATCCCTCCAGGCCTGCCATTATTTTTGTTGAGAACAGGAGGCGAAGGTGCCGAGTCGAGAGATGCGCCGAGCGCAGCAGAAGCTGGGCATGGAGAAGAAGCGAGCCCAGCTCAAGGGTGGCGGCAAGAAAAGCGGCCCGAAGAAGCAGAGGGTTACCGTTTCCCAGTTCCTGACAGAAGTCAAGGCGGAGATGAAAAAGGTGACCTGGCCCACCCGGGACGAGGTAGTCTCGTACACCATTGTAGTCACGGTAGTGACGGTACTCATGGGAGGCATGGTCTATTTCGCCGACATCCTGTTCACCAAGCTGGTGGACATAATAATATTCTGAGGCGGGGGAGCGAGCATGGACCCTAGATGGTACGTGATCCATACCTATGCGGGCTATGAGAACAAGGTTAAGAGCAACCTCGAACACCGCATAGCCTCCATGGAGATGGAGGATATGATCTTCAAAGTGGTCGTCCCCACCGAGGACGTTATGGAGATAAAGGGAGGCAAGAAGGAAGTAGTCCAGAAGAAGATGCTCCCGGGCTATATCCTCGTCGAGATGGAGTTGGATGACGATAGCTGGTATGTAGTGCGCAACACTCCCGGTGTGACCGGGTTCGTAGGCTCCAGCGCCAAGCCCACACCGCTTACGGAGACCGAGGCCATGAAACTCCTCAAGCCGCCGACGGCTGAAAAACCCCGTCCCAAGACGGAGTTCGAGGAGGGCATGAGCGTGAGGGTAGCAGCGGGGCCCTTCGCCGATATGAGCGGGACCATCTCCGAGATAAATATCGACCAGAGCAAGTTGAAGGTTATGGTATCCATTTTCGGGCGCGAGACGCCGGTAGAACTGACCTTCGATCAAGTGACCAAGCTGTAGAAGGAAGGGAAAAGCAATGGCCAAAAAGGTCATCACCAAGATCAAGCTGCAGATAGCGGCCGGGCAGGCAAATCCGGCTCCACCGGTCGGGCCGGCCTTGGGGCAGCATGGCGTGAACATCATGGAGTTCTGCAAGGCGTACAACGCGCAGACGCAGTCCCAGATGGGCACGATCATCCCGGTGGAGATCACGGTATACGAGGACCGCAGCTTTTCTTTCGTGACCAAGACACCCCCGGCGGCGGTCCTTCTCAAGCAGAAGGCGGGTATCGAGAAGGGCTCTGGCGAACCCAACCTAGAGAAAGTAGCCAGCCTCACAAAGAAGGATCTGCTGGAGATCGCCGAGCAGAAGATGGCCGATCTCAATACCAGGGACTTGGAGGCGGCGGCGCGTATTATCGCAGGCACTGCCCGTAGTATGGGTATAAATACCGAGGAATAGGAATTTGTTCCAGGCCCCAGGTGGGAGAGCATAAGCTCGCGTTGACCACGGAGGCGAGGAAACGGAGCAGGATACTTCTTTCCACCGCAAGTACCGTCCCACCTGACCCGGACAAAAAAAGCATTCACGTTGTCGTAGTGAAGATGTGGGAGGGCTAAAAGCCCGCCAACACCACGGAGGTGTATTAAATGAAGAAGAGAGGAAAGCGTTATCAGCAGGCACTGGAGCTCTACGACCGCCAGAAGCTCTACCATCCCAGGGAGGCAATGGAGATCATCAACAAGATCCCATCCAGCCGCTTCGACGATACGGTTGAAATCGCCTTCCGACTGGGAGTAGATCCCCGCAAGGCCGATCAGATGATCCGGGGCACCGTAAGCCTTCCCAACGGTACGGGGAAAGAGATGCGGGTGCTCGTCATCGCACAGGGAGATAAGGCACGCGATGCGGAAGCGGCGGGTGCCGACATGGTAGGAGGATCCGAGCTACTGGAGAAGATCCAGGGCGGCTGGTTCGAGTTCGACGCGATGGTGGCGACTCCGGATATGATGTCTCAGGTAGGCAAATTGGGGAAGCTGCTCGGTCCGCGCGGCCTCATGCCTAATCCCAAGGCTGGCACGGTGACATTCGAGGTGGACAAGGCGGTAAGGGATATCAAGGGTGGCAAAGTGGAATACCGCGTGGACCGCCAGGGGAACCTCCACCTGATCCTGGGTAAACAGAGCTTTAGCGCACAGAGCCTGCTGGAGAACTACGTGGCCGTGCTGGAGGAGATCATCCGCGCGAAGCCCGCTGCAGCTAAGGGCCGTTATATCAAGAGCATAACCGTCTCCACCACCATGGGACCGGGGGTGAAGATAGACTCGCTAGTGGTGAGGGATATCCTGGCCGAAGCAGCGGCCGGCGAGGCCTAAATACGAGTTCGCCACGTTATTTGACTTGACGTGTATTGCAGGCCGTGCTAGTTTGATCGCTGACAGGCCTGAGAAGTGGGCGCCGTATACGGCTTAATCCTTTCCCGCGGAGGCATGTGGTACACGAGAGTGACGTGACCCCTTGCGCTTCGCAAGGGGCATTTGTTTTTCGGTAGGATTATTGATCAAGAGAGAGGCCCGGTACTTAAGAGACAGGGAGGCTATATGGCGAAACCTGAGAAGATAGCCAAAGTGGAGGAGATAAGGGAGAGATTCCTCGGACATGAGGTTGTCTTGCTGACCGATTTCAGCGGCCTGAAGGTCGATGAGATCAACAACCTGAGGTTCCAGCTGCGTGACATAGGTGCGGAATACCGGGTACTGAAGAACACCCTGACCCTGCTGGCCGTCAAAGATACTGTATACGAGGAGATGGGAATGTTCATGGAAGGTCCGGTGGCAGCCGCCTTCGTCACTGGAGATCCCATGGCGGTGGCGAAGGAGCTGGTAAGTTACGCACGTGCGAACCCCAACCTGGTGATCAAGGGCGGGTTCATGGAGGGTAAGATCCTCAAGGCTGCCGATATTCGCAACCTCGCGACTATGCCCTCCCGAGAGGTGTTGCTGGCAAAGATCACCGGCGCATTGAAATCCCCCATATATGGCCTGCACAGCGTGCTTTCCGGCCCATATCGCAAGCTGGTCTATACGTTGCAGGCCGTGTCGGAGACGAAGTCGGAAGCAGCCTGATACCGGGATCGTCTGGTAAGGATCTGGCTCGAGGAGAGAATTCTACCTGGAGGTGTGAGAATTGGCGGAGAAGAAGAAGATCAGTATGGATGAGATGCTCGAGGCCATCGATTCCATGACCGTGCTCGAACTGAACGAATTGGTGAAGGCACTGGAGGAGAAGTACGGCGTCACTGCGGCGGCACCCATGGCCTTAGCGGCCGCAGGGGCAGCCGCGCCGGCGGGTGGAGAGGCCGGCGCCGAGGAAGCGGAACAGACGGAGTTCGACGTAGTGCTCCTGGCGGCCGGTGACCGCAAGGTACAGGTCATCAAAGAGGTGAAGGCCATAACCGGCCTGGGCCTCAAGGAGGCGAAGGCCATCGTTGACGACGCTCCCAAGGCGATCAAGGAGAAGGTTTCCAAGGACGATGCCGACCGCTTCGCCGAGCAGTTGCGAGATGCCGGCGCCCAAGTAGAGATAAAGTAGCAGACAATAAAAGATTACGTGCCAGGCTTCTGCCTGGCACGTTTACCCCCGGAAATGAACCCGAGAAACGTGGGTGGGAAGTAACGGGGAATGGGGTCAGGTCTTGCACTTTCCTCCCGTACCTGGTGGAAGAAAGAGACGTAAGCAAGGCGAAATCCAAGACCTTACCCCACCCTATGGAGAACAGATCGGGGTGTGGGTGCGCGGACGAGCTATGTCTCTTCCAGCGCCGAACGGATCTCCGCCGCGACGATCTCCCCCTCTGCGCCCAGCCTCTTCTCCAGCAGGCTTCGGGTGCTCCGGCCCCCTATGCGGCCCAATGACCAGGCGCTCATGGCACGAACGTTGGCATAAGGGCTTTCGCTCAGTGACCTCTCAAGGTCGGGGATAAAGGAGGGATCTCCGAGGTTTCCCAGTGCACGTGCGGCGTTCATCTGCCAGCGGTCGACACGGGAGCGCGACATGTAGAAAAACCTGGGCCATATCCTTTCCTGGTAGAATTCCTGGCCCATGCACAACAGGACGGGAAGGCGGTAGTCATCTGCCCTGGATTCCAGGTCTTGGTCCACGGGAAGTTCTGTACTCATCCAGGGACGGTTACGCGGGCAGGCCTCCTGGCAGAGGTCACAGCCGTAGACCCACGTACCCATGGGCTCGCGCAGTTCCCGCGGGGTAATATCCTCCCCGTAGTAGGAGTGGAACGCGATACAACGCAAGGGATTCATCTTGAGGGGTTCGTAGAGAGCCCCGGTCGGACAGGCCTCAAGGCAACGATTATCGCAGTCGGATGGACACCGCACCTCCAGCGACGGTTCGTCGGGATCGAGGTCAATGTCCAGCAAAAGGGGTATGCTCTCCAGCCACGAGGAGCCTTTAATGGCGTCGGTACAGTAGACGAAGCAGCTCTTCCCGTAACTGGAGACACCGGCCATGGCCGCTGCCATGCGCGCCGGCACCTCTTCATCGAATTGAGCCCTGATGCTCTCCCTGCGCATGAAATCGAGGAGCGCTTTGAACTTCGCGAATTCCGCTCCTCTTACCTTGCGTTCGTCCACCAGGTAACAACGCCCGTAGAGGCCGATCAAGTCCTGCGGGAAAAGGCGTTGATAGTAGTTGCGAACAAGCACCATCAGGGAACGGGCCCAGGGATGCTTGACGCCAGGGGATGCCCCACGCACGGTGCTGAAATAATCGCTGTTCACCCAGGAATACATCTCGGGCCGCGATGCTATCTCGTCCAGATATACCGGCATGGGTTCAACGCTGGTGAATCCTGCCGAGGCGAATCCTAGCTCGAGGGCCTTCTCTCTCAACAATTCCTTGACGCCCATGGGGCTAGTGTAACCCCTTTCGAAGAACCGCGCGATGAGGACGGGGTATTGCATGTTCGCGCGGGGGGTGGTAATCTGCTCCATGTTCGAGTAGGGAGTTATTCCTCACGAGAGATGGGGATTCTACTTGCCTTATATCCGCCTTTTCATTGACACCAATGCCCTGTTTATTATAATATAGTGTTTTGCTTATATTGGAGGGATTTTTTTGCGCTTTGCGAGGGAAAAGGAGTGATAGAAGCGGTGAATGAAACCCAAACCAGCCGCGTAAGAAGGGACTTCGCCAAGATCCCCGAGATCCTCGAGGTGCCCAATCTCATCGACATCCAGAGGAAGTCGTACGAGTGGTTCCGCACCGAAGGTCTGCGCGAGGTATTCGAGGACATCTCGCCCATCGAGGACTTCACGGGAAACCTCGCGGTGGAGTTCGGAGACCACCAGTTCCAGGAGCCCAAGTACGACGTGGACGAGTGCAAAGAAAAGGATATGACCTATTCCTCCCCGCTCTTCGTAACCGTGCGTTTTATCAACAAGGAAACGGGCGAGATCAAGGAACAGGTGGTGTTCATGGGGGACTTCCCCCTCATGACCGACAAGGGTACCTTCATCATCAACGGCACTGAGAGGGTAGTGGTGTCGCAGCTCGTGCGTTCGCCGGGGGTCTACTTCGACAAGGAGTTGGATAAAGCCTCGGACAAAGAGCTCTTTTACGCGAAGATCATCCCCTCGCGTGGCGCCTGGCTCGAGTTCGAGACGGACAAGCGCGACGTCATCGGGGTCAGGATAGACCGCAAGCGCAAGCAGCCGGTGACGGTGCTCCTGCGTGCACTCGGATACGAGGAAGACGAACAGATCCTTTCCTACTTCGGGGAATCACCCCTGATCGCGACCACCCTGGAAAAGGACCATACCGGAGGCCGGGATGAGGCACTGGTCGATATATACCGCAAACTACGTCCCGGCGAACCCCCGACCGCCGAATCGGCCAGCACGCTGCTGGACAACCTCTTCTTCAACCGCAAGAGATACGACCTGGCCCGGGTAGGCCGCTACAAGCTCAATAAGAAGCTGGGGCTGGACGTCGAGCTCTCCACTACCACCCTGACCTTCGACGATGTGCTGCAGACCCTTCGCTACCTGCTGAATATCATCGAGAGCGATGTCGAGGAGGTCGATGACATCGACCACTTCGGTAACCGCAGGGTGCGCTCGGTAGGGGAACTCATCCAGAACCAGGTGCGCATCGGGCTGGCCCGCATGGAGAGGGTGGTGAGGGAGCGCATGACCACCCAGGACGTGGAGGCCATCACCCCCCAGAACCTTATCAACATCCGTCCCGTGGTTGCGTCCATCAAGGAGTTCTTCGGCTCCTCCCAACTTTCGCAGTTCATGGACCAGACCAACCCGCTGGCCGGGCTAACCCACAAGCGGCGCCTATCCGCCCTGGGGCCGGGAGGCCTATCCCGGGAAAGGGCGGGTTTCGAGGTACGCGACGTGCATCCATCACACTACGGCCGTATGTGTCCCATCGAGACACCGGAGGGCCCTAACATCGGGCTCATCGGCTCCCTTGCTACATATGCACGGGTGAACGAGTTCGGATTCATCGAGACCCCCTACCGCAAGGTGACGAAGGGCAGGGTAACAGACAGAATAGAATATCTCACCGCCGACGAGGAGGAGAAATACGTCATCGCACAGGCCAACGCTCCGGTGGACAAGCGCGGCCGTTTCGAGAACCCCACCATCCTCTGCCGCACCAAGGGAGGGAACGTGGTGGCGGCCCACCCCGAGGACGTGGACTACATGGACGTATCACCGCGCCAGATCGTTTCGGTGGCCACCGCCCTTATCCCCTTCCTGGAACACGATGATGCCAACCGCGCCCTCATGGGCTCAAACATGCAGCGCCAGGCTGTGCCCCTGCTGCGCTCGGAGGCGCCGCTCATCGGCACAGGTATGGAGCACCGGGCGGCAAAGGATACCGGGGATGCCATCACCGCCGTGGCAAACGGCACGGTGGCCTACGTGGACGCAAACCTTATAGAGGTAAAACGCAACGATGGCGATAAGGATGTATATAAAGTGGCGAAGTTCCGCCGCTCCAACCAGGGCACCTGCGTGAACCAGAAGCCCATCGTGGACGAGGGGCAGAAAGTGGTCGAGGGCGAGATCATCGCCGACGGCCCCTGCACCGACATGGGGGAGATCGCCCTGGGCAAGAACCTCCTGGTGGCCTTCATGCCCTGGGAGGGCTACAACTACGAGGACGCCATCATCGTCTCCGAGCGCATGGTCTTCGACGACCTGCTCTCCTCCGTCCATATCGAGGAGCACGAGGTGGACGCCCGCGACACCAAGCTCGGCCCCGAGGAGGTCACCCGCGACATACCCAACGTCAGCGAGGAGATGCTCAAGGACCTGGACGAGATGGGCATTATCCGCGTGGGCGCGGAGGTGAGCCCCGGCGATATCCTGGTGGGCAAGGTGACCCCCAAGGGCGAGACTGAGCTCACCGCTGAGGAGAGGCTGCTGCGGGCCATCTTCGGCGAGAAAGCGCGCGAGGTGCGCAACACCTCCCTGAAGGTACCACACGGTGAATCCGGTAAAGTCATCGACGTCAAGGTATTCACGCGCGACGCGGGAGACGAGCTGCCGCCCGGCGTGAACCAGATGGTGAGGGTATACGTGGCCCAAGTGCGCAAGATATCCGACGGGGACAAGCTGGCCGGCCGCCACGGCAACAAGGGGGTCATCTCCAAGATCCTGCCCGTGGAGGACATGCCCTTCATGGAGGACGGCACCCCGGTGGACCTGGTACTCAACCCCCTGGGCGTGCCCTCGCGCATGAACATCGGCCAGATCCTCGAGACCCACCTCGGTTGGGCCGCATACGAGGGTTGGCCAAAGAAGGGCAAGGGCAAGGTGGAGGGATCGGTATACATCGCCACACCGGTCTTCGACGGCGCCAAGGAGGAAGAGATCGAGGAAGCGCTCGTCCAGGCGGAGCTGCCGGAATCCGGCAAGACCATCCTCTACGACGGCATCTGCGGCGAGCCCTTCGACCAGCCCATCACCGTGGGCTATATATACGTGATGAAACTTCTCCACCTGGTGGACGACAAGATACACGCCCGTTCAACCGGCCCCTACTCCCTGGTCACCCAACAGCCGCTGGGAGGTAAGGCCCAGTTCGGGGGCCAGAGGTTCGGGGAGATGGAGGTCTGGGCCCTGGAGGCCTACGGTTCCGCATATACCCTGCAGGAGCTGCTCACCGTGAAATCAGACGACGTCATGGGCAGGGTCAAGGTATACGAGGCCATCGTCAAGGGAGAGAACATCCCCGAACCGGGGATACCCGAGTCGTTCAAGGTTCTGGTCAAGGAGATGCAGGCACTCTGCCTCAACGTGGAGGTGCTCTCCGAGGAGGGCGTGGAGATCGAGATCCGGGAGACGGACGAGGATCTCATGCGCACCGCCGAGGATCTGGGAATCGACCTGCGGAGCGCCTCGGCAGCCCTTCTCTCAACCCGCAGTGGCGAGGAGATGGAGGAGGGGCGTCAGGAGGAGCTATAGGTGGAGCCCGGTTCATGCCCCGTGGGACGGAATTGCGCTGATGTTTTAAGGAGGTTTGTCCCTTGTTGGACGTCAATGACTTCGACAAGCTGAAGATCGGTCTGGCGACCCCCGACCAGATAAGGTCGTGGTCACATGGAGAGGTGAAAAAACCGGAGACCATCAACTACCGCACCCTGAAGCCGGAGAAAGACGGGCTTTTCTGTGAGAAGATCTTCGGCCCCACCCGTGATTGGGAGTGCTATTGCGGCAAGTACAAGCGGGTGCGCTTCAAGGGAATCATCTGCGAACGCTGCGGCGTGGAGGTGACCCGCGCCAGGGTGCGCAGGGAGCGTATGGGTCATATAGAGCTCGCCGCGCCGGTCGCACATATCTGGTATTTCAAAGGGGTCCCCTCGCGCATGGGCTACCTGCTGGACATCGCGCCCAAGGACCTGGAGAAAATACTCTATTTCGCCTCGTATATCGTGACTTTCCTGGACGAAGAGAAAAGGCACAAGGATCTCCAGATGCTCGAGGACGAGCTCAACGAGGAGGTCGCGGAGATAGAGGAGACGACGAGGGAGAGGGTGGAGGAGCTGCGCAGCGCAGCCGCCGAGGAGGCGGAAGGCGAGGAAGAAAAAGAAAAAGAGAAAGATAAAGAGAAAGAGAAAAAGGGAAAGAAGAAGGAAGAGGAAGAGAGCGAGGCCGAGGAGGGTGAAGAGGGCGAGGAACCCGCGCCCAAACTGAAGCCGCAACAGCTGGAGAAGGAGATAAAATCCCTCGAGGACAAGGCCAAGCGCAGGATAGAAGAGTTGAAGCGGGTGTTCGAGGAGTTCAAGGCGCTGGAATACCGCCAGCTCGTTCCGGACGAGATGCTCTTCCGCGAGATGCGCGAGCGCTATGGCGATTATTTCCGCGGCGGCATGGGCGCCGAGGCCATGCGGCAGATGCTCGCCGACGTCGATCTGGACGCCGAGGCAGCCGAACTGCGGGAGACCATCCGCAGCAGCAAGGGCCAGAAGAGGCAGCGTGCCACCAAGCGCCTCAAGGTCGTCTCGGCCTTCCTCAACACCGACAACGATCCCACGGCCATGATCCTGGGCTGTATCCCGGTCATACCACCCGATCTGCGGCCCATGGTGCAGTTGGACGGCGGCCGCTTTGCCACTTCCGACCTGAACGACCTCTACCGGCGGGTCATCAACCGTAACAACCGCCTCAAGAGGCTACTGGACCTGGGGGCTCCGGAGATCATCGTCAACAACGAGAAGCGGATGCTGCAGGAGGCGGTGGACGCCCTATTCGACAACGGCCGGCGCGGCAGGGCGGTGACCGGTCCCGGGAACCGGCCCCTCAAGTCACTCTCCGACATGCTCAAGGGAAAGCAGGGGCGCTTCCGCCAGAACCTGCTGGGCAAGAGGGTAGACTATTCCGGCCGTTCGGTTATCGTGGTGGGGCCCAACCTCAAGCTGCACCAGTGCGGCCTGCCCAAGCAGATGGCCCTGGAGCTCTTTAAGCCCTTCGTGATGAAGCTCCTGGTGGACAAGGAATATGCCCAGAACATCAAGAGCGCCAAGAGGATGGTCGAACGCCAGCGGCCCGAGGTATGGGATGTGCTCGACGAGGTGATCCAGGAACACCCGGTGCTCCTGAACCGCGCTCCCACCCTGCACCGCCTGGGCATCCAGGCCTTCGAGCCGGTGCTGGTCGAAGGCAAGGCCATCCAGATCCATCCCCTGGTGTGCACCGCGTTCAACGCGGACTTTGACGGGGACCAGATGGCCGTGCACCTGCCGCTCTCCAGCGAGGCACAGGCGGAGTCGCGCATCCTCATGCTCTCAGCCCACAATATACTCTCACCGGCGCACGGTCGCCCCATTACCACTCCCACCCAGGACATGGTGCTGGGTGCCAGCTACCTGACCGAGTATAGGTACCCTGAGAAGATCGAGATCGAGGAGCCTGGCGACACGTCTTTCAAGCCCGGCGACAAGGTGGAACATAAACGTTTCGAAAAAGCCAACGGCGAGATATTGGAGAAGGGGAAGGAACCGGCCGTCATGAAGATGAAGGTCTTCTCCTCCCCGGACGAGGCCATCATGGCCTACGAGTTCAAAGAGGTGGAGCTGCATGCGCCCGTAAAGGTGCGCATTCGCAAGAAGGGACGGCCGGCGAAGCTGTATGAGACCTCGGTGGGGAGGGTGATCTTCAATTCCGCCCTGCCCGACGACTACGCTTTTGTGAACGACCCGATCAACAAGAGCAACCTGCAGCATATCGTGACCGATATCGCCAGCCGCTACGATACGGTGAAGACCTCGGAGATCCTGGACAACATAAAACGCATCGGCTTCCATTATGCCACGCGCGCGGGTATCACCATCTCCGTGCAGGACATCACGGTGCCGTCCAACAAGGAGCAGATCCTGGAGGCACCGGAAGCGGAAGTCGAAAAGATCGAGGAGAATTACAAGCGCGGACTGATAACCGACGACGAGCGCCATCAGAGGGTAGTAGAACTGTGGACGGAGGCTACCGATGAGGTCACCGAGGCCATGGAGCGGAGCTTCGACACCTTCAACCCCATCTTCCTCATGGCCAACTCGGGCGCCCGGGGGAACATCAAGCAGATCCGCCAGCTGGCGGGCATGCGCGGACTGGTTGCCAACCCCAAGGGCGAGATCATCGACCGTCCCATCAAGTCCAACTTCCGCGAGGGGCTGACGGTGCTGGAGTACTTCATCTCCACCCACGGGGCCAGGAAGGGGCTGGCGGACACCGCGCTGAGGACCGCGGACTCCGGCTACCTCACCCGCCGCCTGGTGGACGTCTCCCAGGAGGTGATCGTGAGGGATCACGATTGCGGTACCGATAAGGGCATCCCGGTCAAGGTGCTCACCCCACAGGGCGAACTCAACACCTCCCTGGCGGCCAGGACAGCCCTGAAAAGGGTCTCCCATCCCCGTACCAGAGAGGTGCTTATTTCCAAGAACGAGGAGATCGACCTGGAGATGGTGGAGAAGCTCTCCAAGCTGGGTATCGAGGAGGTCATGGTGCGCTCGGTCATGACCTGCGAATCGCGTTACGGGGTGTGCAGCCGCTGCTACGGCACCATGCTGGCAACGCGCAGGCTGGTGGAGATAGGCGAGGCAGTGGGTATCATAGCCGCCCAGTCCATCGGCGAGCCCGGTACTCAGCTTACCATGCGTACCTTCCATACCGGGGGGGTCGCCGGCGAGGACATCACCCACGGCTTGCCCAGGGTGGTCGAGCTCTTCGAGGCCCGTAAGCCTAAGGGGCAGGCGGTAATCGCCGACATCTCGGGGAAGGTGGAGATAGAGGAGTCCGAGAAGGCGCGCAAGATAACCGTCACCGGCTCCGGGAGCAAGGAACGCTCCTACCAGGTACCGCGCCGCGCCCGCCTGAGGGTGCGCGACGGCCAGGAGGTAGCTGCCGGAGATCAGCTTACCGAGGGCTCCGCCAACCCCCACGATATCCTGCGCGTGCTGGGCCCGCAGGCGGCGCAGCTGTACATGGTGCGGGAGGTGCAGGAGGTTTACAAGAGCCAGGGCGTGGATATCCACGACAAGCACATCGAGCTCATCGTGCGCCAGATGATGAAGAAAGTCGAGGTAGTGGAGGCCGGAGATACGGACCTGCTGCCCGGCGAGAAGGTCGACCGCAAGTACTTCGCCGAGGTCAACGAAGCTATGCAGGAGGAAGGCAGTGAACCCGCGTCGGCCCGGCAGATGCTGCTCGGCATCACCAAGGCCTCCCTGGCCACGGATTCCTTCCTCTCGGCGGCCTCATTCCAGGAGACGACACGCGTTCTTACCGATGCCGCTATCTCCGGAAGGGTCGATCCCCTGCTGGGACTGAAGGAAAACGTCATCATCGGCAAGCTTATACCGGCGGGCACGGGCATGAACCGCTACCGCAACATCAAGGTCAAACCCAAGCATGCCGGCATAGGACTCCTGGAGGAGGTAGAGGCATTGACCGCCGGAGCAGGAAGGTCTGCCGCCCCCACGGTCAAGGAGCTGGAGAAGATATTCGGTAGCGAGACGGTAACGGCCGTGCTGGAGGCTGACGAGACCAGCGTAGACGACCTGACCATCTCCACGAGGACGAAGAATCTGCTCAAGGGGGGCAACGTAAACACGGCGGGAGACCTGCTGAGGATGAGCGAGGACGAGCTGTACGATGTCGGGTTGGGCAAGAGCAATATAGACGAACTGAAGAAGGCCGGCCTGCTGCGGGAGCCCGAGGAGGAGGGCGCGGAGAGCATCGAGGAAGCGGAGGAGTCCTGATCCAGAGGCCTTCCTGCGGGTTCGTTGACACCCATGTGGGGTGATGGTAAACTTTCGCTTTGGCGTGCTAAATGTAAAAAAGCAGGTAGATTAGAAGATTAGGTTCCGCTGCGAGAAGCGTGAGTGAATGAATAGTAGAGTCGAGTATGTCAGGCATTATAGCTTGAGGAGGTCTAGTTGCCGACAATCAACCAACTGGTTCGTAAGGGTAGAAGTGACAAGCGCAAGAAAGTAAAGACGCCGGCGCTGCAGGGATGTCCCCAGAGACGGGGTGTCTGCACACAAGTCAAGACGACGACGCCTAAAAAGCCCAACTCGGCCCTGCGCAAGATCGCCAGGGTGAGGTTGACTAACGGTATAGAGGTCACCTCGTACATCCCGGGCATAGGTCATAACCTGCAGGAGCACTCCATAGTCCTGGTGAGAGGGGGCAGGGTAAAGGACCTGCCGGGGGTACGCTATAAGATAATCCGCGGCACCCTGGATGCTGCCGGAGTTGTAGACCGCAAGCAATCCCGTTCCAGGTACGGGACTAAGAAGACGGCCGGCCTGTAAAGGCCGGGGAGTCGAGGAGATATAGAATGCCAAGGAAAGGACATGCTTCCAAGCGGGAGGTCTCGCCGGATACCAGGTATCACAGCGTCCTGGTGGAGCAATATATACACAAGATCATGCTGGACGGCAAGAAAAGCAAGGCGGAGAAGATCGTCTATGGCGCACTGGATATCCTGCACGAGAAGACCGGCAACGATCCGCTCGTAGTGCTGAGGAAGGCCACGGACAACGTGCGCCCTGTCCTGGAAGTAAGATCGCGCAGGGTGGGCGGAGCTAGCTACCAGGTGCCGGTGGAGGTTCGACCACGGCGCAGTACCACGCTGGCCATACGCTGGATAACCGGCTACGCGCGCCAGCGAAAAGAGAAGAGCATGAAGGAGCGCCTGGCGATGGAACTGCTCGATGCCTCGAACAGCATCGGCGTTTCCATCAAGAAGAAAGAAGACCTGCACAAGATGGCGGAGGCCAACAGGGCTTTCGCGCATTACCGGTGGTAGCATGAAGGTAACGACGACGGGTAGGGTGGAGAAGTTGTCCAGGGAAGAGGAGCGTTTTCCCATAGAACGCCTGCGCAATATCGGGATAATATCCCACATAGATGCAGGTAAGACAACCACGACCGAGAGGATCCTCTTCTATACCGGCAAGACATACAAGATGGGTGAGGTACACGACGGCTCGACGGTCATGGACTGGATGGTTCAGGAACAGGAGAGGGGCATAACCATCACCAGCGCCGCGACCACCTGCTACTGGAGGGATTACAAAGTAAATATTATAGATACTCCCGGCCACGTGGACTTCACCGTAGAGGTAGAACGCTCTCTGAGAGTACTTGACGGCGCGATAGCCATCCTGGATGCAGTGGCGGGCGTTGAACCGCAGACGGAGACGGTATGGAGACAGGCGGACCACTACTCCGTGCCGCGCATATGTTATGTCAACAAGATGGACCGACCCGGTGCCGATTTCTTCACATGCATGGAGATGATCGAAAATCGCTTCGACGCCAGGCCGGTCGCATTACAGATACCCATCGGTATGGAGAGCGAGTTCCAGGGGTTGGTTGACCTGATCGAGATGAAAGCCATGCTCTATAAGGATGAGCTGGGCACGGAGTGGGAATGGACGGATATCCCCGAGGACCTGCAAATAGCTGCCGAGCTCTATCACCATGCACTACTCGAGGCGTGTGCGGTTTACGACGACGAGCTCATGGAGAGCTACCTCTCGGGAGAGGAATACATCCCTCCCGACGATATACGCAGCGCCCTCCGTAGAGGAGTGCTGAAATGCGAACTGACACCGATCCTGTGCGGCGCTTCTTTCCGCAACAAGGGCGTCCAGCCACTCCTGGATGCGGTCGTGGATTACCTTCCTTCCCCCCTGGATGTTCCGCCTATCGAGGGGATACATCTGGGCAAGGAGGAAAAGAAAGAGATAAGGCATGCGTCGGACGAGGAGCCCTTTTCGGCACTGGCCTTCAAGGTTGTATCCGATCCTTACGTGGGCAGACTCATCTATGTGAGGGTCTATTCGGGCACCCTGCGCACCGGATCGACAGTCTATAACAGCACGCGCAAGCGAAAGGAGCGTATAGGCAGGCTGCTGCAGATGCACGCAAATCACCGCGAGGAAAGGGAGACCATCTACACCGGTGACATCGTGGCTGCGGTGGGACTGAAGGACACTTTTACCGGGGATACACTTTGTTCGGCTCATCGCCCCATACTGCTCGAGTCCATGGTCTTTCCCGCACCGGTGATCTCGGTGGCCATCGAACCCAAGACCAAGGCGGACCAGGAAAAACTGAGCGAGGCCATGGCGAGGATCTCCGATGAGGATCCCACCTTCAGAGTGAAACTGGATCCCGAAACAGGCCAGACCATTATCTCGGGCATGGGCGAGCTGCACCTCGAGATAATAGTGGACCGCTTGCTGCGAGAGTTCGGGGTGGGAGCCAACGTTGGACGACCCCAGGTTTCCTACCGGGAGACGATCATCGGGCACGTACGTGGAGTGGAGGGCAAGTTCATCCGTCAGACGGGGGGGCGGGGCCAGTACGGCCACGTGATCATAGACGTCGAGCCTATGCAGCGGGGGTTGGGTTTCGAATTCGAGAGCAAGGTCACCGGGAACGCCATTCCCAAAGAGTTCATCCCCGCGGTGGAGCAGGGAGTAAGAGGTGCCCTGGAATTCGGGGTATTGGCCGGATACCCGGTCGTGGATGTCAAGATAACCCTCAAGGGAGGGTCTTATCACGAGGTAGACTCCTCGGAGCCGGCCTTCAAGGCAGCCGGTTCAGCCGCGCTGCAGGAGGCTTTACGCCGCGCGGAGCCTGTATTATTAGAGCCCGTAATGAAGGTACAGATAACCGTGGCGGAGGAATACCTGGGTGATATCATCGCCGACGTCAATGCCCGGCGCGGTAAGGTGGAGGGAATGGAGACGCGCGGGCGGCAGCAGATAGTGAACGCCTTGATCCCGCTGGCGGAGACCTTTGGATATGCCACCGATATACGCTCTCTGAGCCAGGGCAGGGCGACCCACCATATGCAGTTCTCACATTACAGCGAGGTTCCACATAGTATCGCTGCGGATATCGTACGCCGTATCAGGGGTGAATAGATGAATCGGTTCTTCTCCGAAAAGTGTGGGTAAATGAATGACATAGTCGAGTATAGCTGGCATTGCGGATATCGTACGCCATATCAGGGATGAATAAAAAAATCTTGTACTGAGGTAGGAGGACGATTAGAATAGGGAAGTTGTGTCTACAGCACGACACGGGTATTTGATTCAGGAGGAATGAAAAAATGGCCAAGAAGAAATTCGAGAGGACCAAGCCCCATGTGAACGTGGGAACCATCGGGCACGTGGACCACGGCAAAACCACCCTC
>JAFGDU010000143.1 GCA_016931915.1 Actinomycetota bacterium | reverse complement strand
TAAACATGAGATGAGCGCATTCGGCGTAAGACGAAGGGAAGAAAGGAAAGGCCCCGGAACCCCGGGGCCTCTTCTTGCTGTCATCGCGACCGGAGGGAGCCGGGGGGTCAGGCCCGGAAATCGGCCTGGGGCACTGCTGTCATCGCGACCGTTCCTTCACTGTCATCGTGAGCGTAGCGTAAGCGATCCCCTTGAGTATATGCCAGGTGTTGCTGTAAGAAGATTGCTTCGTCGGCTTCGCCTCCTCGCAATGACAGAATAGTTGTGCCCCGAGGAGGGAGACCGGGGGGTCAGGCCCGGAAATCGGCCTGGGGCACTACTGTCATCGTGAGCGTAGCGTAAGCGATCCCCCTGAGGAAGCCGGGGGGTCAGGCCCGGAAATCGGCCTGGGGCATGATCCGGCCGGGGCATTTAGATCGCGGGGCGCTAAGCTACTTCTCTCTCAGCGCTTTGAAGAGGGAGATGATCTCCAGGACCAGCTTCCTGTCGAACCAGTAGATCAAGCCGATATATATCACCACTGCAACGGCGGCTCCCGCCACCAGGGTGACGACATCGCTTACAACGACTACGTCGGCCAGGAGGTAACGTATGCCAAACGCCGCCGCTCCCATAATAGCCGTCGCCAGGACGACGAGGGAAAGCCCCCTTATAAAATGGAGAAAACCGAGGTTGATGAACCTGAAAGGTATGGCAAAAGCCGGATATAACAGCAGCACGTTCGCGATCGCGTATGCGGCCGCCACCCCCTCGATACTCCAGTGCAGGCCGATGACGAAGGCTGCGGTGTATACGACCGCGGTGATTATCCCCCACAGGAACAGGATATTGGTCTTTCCCTTCGAGAGGTACAGCCACCCCACCGTGGATGCGATCGACTGCACCAGGGCGACGACGGCAAGGGTCTGGATGATCTGTATGGACCTCTCCCACTGATCGCCCAGTACTACCCGCGTGAATTCCGGGGCCAATACTATGATCATGGTCACGATGGGGAAGCTTATGAACGCTATATACCTGGTTACGTTCATATATGCCTCCCGCATCCTCACTTCGTCGTCCTGGATGGTCGACAGGGCGGGGAACATCACGCGCCCTATCACCGCGCTTATGTTCTGCAGCGGGAAGAGCAGGATCTTGTAAGCGATGTCGTAGAACCCCAGGAGCTCACTCCCCAGGAACCTCCCGATTAAAAGGTTGTCCAGGTTGCGGTTGAAGTAGTTGACGAACTGAAAGCCCGTGAGGTAGAGGCCGAAGCTGACGATCCCCCTGGTCTCGCTCCACCTGAAATGGAGCGAGGGTTTCCACTCGCACTTGAACCAGAGGAAGAGGGCGAGGATGAAAGACGCGGCCAGTACCTGGAACACCAGGCTCCAGACCCCCGCCCCCAGTAGGGCCAGAACGATGGCGGTCGTGCCCGCGACCGCTGCCGCCGCTATCTCCGAGATGGCTATGGGCCTGAAATCGATCCTCTTCGAGAGCAGGCCGAACTGGACCATGCCGAAGGATGCGATGAAGAACATGGGGGACAGCACCAGGGCGATGGTCAGCAGCCTGTCCTCGCCATAGAAGAGGGCGATGAGCGGCGCCAGGGCGACAAAGACAAGCGAGATGGCTATGCCGATTAAGATGTTCAGCCAGAAGCTTGACGAAATCTGGTCTTCGCTCAGATCGGGCTTCTGTATGATCGCGGACGGTATGCCCGCGTCGTTGAGGACGAGCAGCAGGTTGGTTACTACCGTCACCATGGCGATAAGGCCGAAATCGTCCGGCGTGAGAAGCCTTGCCAGTATCGCCACGACTACTATCCTGCTGGTGAGCCTGAAGGCTTGAGAGAGGATAGACCAGCCGGTGCCCTTTATGGTGCTTTTTCTTAGATCCATTACTTCCTCGCAACCAGGATGTAGGCCCAGGCGAATTGAGGAGAGTGGTCTATACGATCGAGAAGATAGCAGATGCCCTGTATCGCCGCTCCAAGAGGTGGGGCTATCAACCGCAAGGGATTGAGCTTTCCTCCGCCGCGCAGACCCCACAGGTAGTAGACCAGTTCCTGCCCGAAGGTGACCCAGAATCCCGACATCTCCTTGAGCTCGACGATGGTGAAGCCGCTCTTCTCGAAAAGGTAGCGCAGACCGTGCTTCGTATAGCGGTAGAAGTCGCGCGGCTCCTCGTGCAGGTGCCAGAACAAAGGTACCGTGTAGATGGCGTAGCCCCCGGGCTTCAGCACCCTGTAAGCCTCCCGCAAAGCGTCCTGCGGTTCCTCCAGGTGCTCCAGCACGGCGGTGCACAGGATGGTATCCACGTGCTCGTCATCGAGGGGAATGGAATATGCAGTTCCTATGAGGTCCGCACGGCTCAGGTCGTGCTCGCTGCCGGCGTGGTCCAGGCCAATGTGCTCGCTGACGTATTCCGCGGTCAAGTGCCCGTAAGGCTTGTCCCCGCAGCCGATATCGAGCAGCTTGCCGCCGGCATAAAGGGAGAAAGCCCTGGCCAGTTCCTTTTCGTGTATGCCGGAGACGAGCCAGTTCCTGCGTGATATATTTCCAGGTATATCCATATTCGACAGCCTACTCATCCGGCTTTCTGAATACGTATATCCTATCGTAACCAAACCAGCCAACGGAGGGAAAACGCCATGCGAACTTGGCCAGCCTCTCCGTAATGAGCCTGGTCGCTAACATATACGATGAGCTGAAGTATTTCACCTTCACCAGGTCGCCCCCGAACTCCTCCTTCAGGACGGAATCCATGATGAACTTGTTATGCCATGGGATGATGCCCTCTATCGGCTCCTTGCGTAATATCTTTCTCCACCTGTTCAACTGCTCTACTCCCTCCTCTGAACACTCCATGAGCACCAGGGACCCGCCGTCCTCGAGGCGGCCCTGCAGCGACCCGATAACCTTCTTCTGCTCATCCCAGGTGGGAAGGTTCTGGATCACTCTTTGGGAGAAGATGAGGTCGAACTTGGCGATGTCGAAAGGAAAGGCGCCTTCATCCGTTATGTCCCACAACGCGTATGCGATATTGTCGTTTGCGTAATGCTCTGCCGCGATATCGATGAGCGGCTGCGAGAAATCGGTTGCGTATATCTTCATGTCCGGAAACTCCTTCGCGTAGATGAAGGTAGAGTACCCGTTGCCGCATCCGATCTCCAGGACCGTGGAGAGCTTTCTACGCGCAAGTATACTGCGCATAGTCCTTATCTCCAGCTCTCTGAGATGTACCTCGCCGAGGGTGGCACGCATCGAAGCGCCGAATTGCTCAGCCCTGCCGTCCCAGAATTCTCTGATCCTGTCCTTTTCATCCATCAGCTGCCTCGCGCCTCGCGATCTTCTAGCGGCCCAGGATATCCGCGACCGCCTCGATAACGTCTTCCCGGTCCTTGCCCGTCAATCCCGGGGAAATCGGAAGGCTCACCGTCCTCTCGGATATCCACTCCGCGTTGGGGAAATCGCCCCTGCGGTAGCCGAACTGCTGCTGGAAGTAGGGGTGCAGGTGCAGGGCGATGTAATGGACGCCGGTGCCGATGTTCCTCGCGGTCATCTCCTCGAGGAAACGGTCCCGCGTTATCGCCAGGTTATCGATGTCAAGCAGCATGGTATAGAGATGGTAGGCATGCCTGGTGTCTTTCTCCTCTGGCGCAGGCGTGAAGACCGGCAGGTCGCGGAAGGCATGGTTATAGGCGTTCCAGATCTCCCGCCTCCTCTCCCAGTAGCTGTCGATGCGCGGCAGCTGGTGGATACCGAGGGACGCCTGCATATCGGTCATGTTGTACTTGTAGCCACAATAGACGTACTGGTAGTGCTTGTAACCCTCATCCGAGAACCTCTCCCAGGCGTCCTTGCTCATACCGTGCAGGGCGAGGACTTTTATTTTGTTGGCGTATTCTTCGTCCCTTGTTATTACCATGCCGCCTTCCCCGGTGATGACGTTCTTGGTCACGTAGAAGCTGAAGCTGCCGAGGTCCCCGAAGGTGCCGGCCTTGCGCCCGTGGTACTCCGCCTCGACCGCGTGCGCGCAGTCCTCGATCACCTTGAGATCGTATTTCTCCGCAATGGCAGCTATAGCGTCCATGTCGCAGGGGCGGCCCGCGAAATGGACGGGGATGACGGCCCTGGTGCGCGGCGTGATCTTCCTCTCCATATCGCCGACATCGACGTTCATGGTCTCCCGCTCGCAGTCGACCAGCACGGGTCTGCCCCCGGCATGTATCACCGCGTTGGCGGTGGCCCCGAAGGTCATGGAAGGCACTATCACCTCGTCGCCGGGCTCTATGCCTATGGCCAGCATGGAGAGATGCAGAGCCGCCGTGCAGGAGCTGACGGCTATGGCGTGATCGATCCCCTTGTAGGCGGCGAACATGCGCTCGAACCTGTTGACCTTGGGGCCGGTCCCTACCCAGCCCGATCTCAAGGTGGCGACGACCTCGTCTATCTCCTCCTGCTCGATGAGTGGAGCGCCGAATACCAGGAAATCTTCCCTCATTACCACTCCATCCCGACGTCCGCTTGGCCGCATGTACGAGTTAAAGCTATTCTATCTTATCCTGAAGACGATGATGCCAGTGGCGCCATGTCCCGATTGCGGGATCAGCCCCGGACATGGGACAAAACATGTCCTGAGAAGAAGGGGCAGCAAGGATACAGCGTAAACATGAGATGAGCGCATTCGG
>JAFGDU010000142.1 GCA_016931915.1 Actinomycetota bacterium | reverse complement strand
CGGTTTATCTCGTAGACCTTTTCCAGCCCGCCGACGATGCAGCGCTTGAGATAGAGTTCCGGCGCTATGCGCAGGTAGAGGTTCTCGCCCAGTGCCTGATGGAAGGTGGTGAAGGGGCGTGCCGTGGCGCCGCCGGGGATAGGCTGCAGCATGGGGGTCTCCACCTCTACGAACCCCCGGGCATCCAGGAAACGGCGCAGCTCCTGGATGGTCTTCACCCTCACCATGAGGTTCTCCTTCACCTCGGGGTTGACCATGAGGTCCAGGTACCTCTGGCGGTAGCGCAGCTCGATATCCTTGAGGCCGTGCCATTTCTCCGGCAGGGGGCGGAGGCTCTTGCTCAGCAGTGCGAAGGATGCGATGCGCACGGTGATCTCGCCGCGCCTGCTCTTGAAGACCATCCCTTCCGCGCCGATCCAGTCGCCGATGTCCAGTTCCTGGAACATCTCGTACTGCTCGGAACCCAGGGAATCCAGTGAGGCCAGGAGTTGCAGGCGGCCGTCCCGGTCCTCAAGGTCTGCGAAGCAGGCCTTCCCGTGGCGCCGCAGGGCTATCAACCTGCCCGCTACCACCGCGGTGTAGTCACTCTCCTCGCCGTCAGACAGGGAAGAGAAGCGCTCGTGGATACCGGAACTGGAGTCGACGCGCGGATATTTAAGAGCATACGGCTCGACGCCGCGATCCCTCAAGCCCTCCAGTTTCTCCAGGCGCCTCCTGACCAGGTCCCCTTCGTCCTGGAAGGCCTCGGGCCCCTTTTCTTCGCTCACAAGAGTCACATCCTGAAAGCCGCGTCAGCGCTCTATATGCAGGATACGGTATTTCAACACCCCCGAGGGGACCTGTACTTCCACCACCTCGCCAGCCTTGCGTCCGATGATGGCCTTGCCGACCGGCGACTGGTCGGAGATACACCCCTGGTCTCCCCTCGCCTCGGCTGCACTCACCAGGCGCAGGTTCATCTCGTCGCCCCTCTCCACGTCCTCGAGGCGTACCGAGGAACCTATGGTGACCTGCGAGAGGTTTATCTCCTCTTCCCTTATCACGCGAGCGTTGTCGAGGATATTCTCGATCTCAAGTATGCGGCCGTGCACGAAAGCCTGCTCGTGCTTGGCGTCGTCGTACTCCGAGTTCTCGGTGATATCGCCGAAAGCCCTGGCCTGCTCGATGCGCTTGGCCACCTCCCAGCGCTTGACGTTCTTCAGGTTGTCGAGCTCCTCCTGCAGTTTCTGAAAACCGCGTTCGGTTAGGACTATGTCGTCCTCCTTCTCCTCCCGGTAATCACCAAGGTTAGGCTTCAATACTCTCTCTTCCATCTTCTCATCCTTATCAACTCTTGCATTCATGGGATTTCAAGTGATTAGAGATAACAAAATGCTATTATAGGCCAGCCCGAATGGCCAGTCAAAGCGGAAGGCGCGCCCCGGGCAGCAAGTGGATACATGCTTGCACGTCGCCGGCCTCAAACCTTTGTTTTCCCGCATAAACGGCGAAGAGCGCGGGTATAATGGTCTCGGTAACAGGTAAGACGATGATCATGAAGGAGGGGAGGAAAACTGCTCGAGGAGTTGTTCCGGCCCTCCGCGCTGGCGGTGATAGGGGCGTCCGAGAAACAGGGTAAGGTAGGCAGGGTAGTTCTGGAGAACATCCTCGCCTCCGGCTACAAGGGGACCGTCTTTCCCGTCAATCCATCCTACGCCGAGGTCTTTTCCCTTCCCTGCTTCCCCTCCGTATCCGAACTCCCCGAGGCGCCGGAGCTGGCGATCGTCATCATACCCGCGGCGGCGGTCCAGGGGGTGGTGGAGGAATGCGGAGCCCGTGGGGTAAAGGCGGCGGTTATCATCTCAGCGGGTTTCAAGGAATCGGGCAGGGAGGGATACCGACGGGAGATGGAACTGCGGCAGGTTGCCGAGGGCCTCGGCATCGAGGTCCTCGGGCCTAACTGCCTGGGGATCGCCGACACCTCCACCCCTTTGAACGCCACCTTCGCCACCAAGGCACCGCTGCCCGGTAAGGTCGCGTTCATGTCCCAGTCCGGCGCCCTGTGCACGGCCGTTCTGGGGTGGTCGGAGGAGAACCATCTCGGTTTCTCGCGTTTCATCAGTCTGGGCAACAAGATGGACTTGAACGAGAGCGACCTGCTGGTGGCGCTGGAGCAAGATGCGAACACCTCGGTTATCGCGGCCTACCTGGAAGGGGTCGCGGACGGGGAGAGATTCCTGGACGTGACCGCGCGCGTGAGCCGTGCCAAGCCGGTGATCATCTTCAAGGCAGGAGTTACCCAGGCAGGTGCGAAAGCGGTGTCGTCGCACACCGGCTCCCTGGCCGGCTCCGAAAACGCATACATCGCCGCCTTCCATAAGTGCGGAGCGCTGCGGGCGGATACGGTGGAGGGTCTGTTCATGCTGGCCCAGGGCTTTTCCTCCCAGCCTCCTCCGTCTGGCCCGCGGGTATGCGTGGTCACCAATGCCGGGGGTCCCGGGATCATCACCTCGGACGCACTAGAGCGCGCGGGGCTCTCCCTGGCCTCGCTGAGCGAGGAGACGGCTAAGAAGCTGCGCGAGGGGCTCCCCGAGGCGGCAAGCGTCTACAACCCCGTGGATGTGCTCGGCGACGCCAGCGCGGAACGCTACCGCCTGGCCATCGAACATGCCCTGGCGGACCGCGGCGTGGATTCCATGATCGTCATCCTCACCCCCCAGGCTATGACCAAAGCATCCGATACGGCACGCGCCGTGGCGGAATGCGCCGGCGGGGCGTCCAAGACCGTCTTCGCCGTTTTCATGGGGGGGCAGGAGGTCAAGGAAGCCGAGGACATCTTGAGGGAGGCGGGGATCCCCAATTTCTCCTTTCCCGAGGAAGCCGTATCCACCCTGCGCGTCATGAAATCCTATACGGACTTCCTGTCGCGCCCCCGCCAGACCTGGGTACGCTTCGATGTGGACAAGGGGAAGGTACGCGATGTCTTCGCAAGGGTACGCGAACAGCAGCGCAACGAACTGGTGGAGGTCGAAGCCCGAGAGATACTCGAGGCCTACGGACTGCCGGTGGCCCGCACGCTCATGGCGACGAACCTCGAGGAGTGCATCAAGGCAGGGCGTGAGATAGGGTACCCCGTAGTGATAAAGATCGCCTCGCCGCAGATCCTGCACAAGACGGACGTGGGGGGAGTGGTGGTGGGGATCGAAAACACCGACAAGCTCATCTCGGCCTACGAGCAGGTCACCGCCAACGCCCGCAAGTTCTTTCCCCGCGCGGACATCTGGGGGGTGCTGGTACAGGAGATGCTGCCGCCATCGCGGGAACTCATACTGGGCATGAACCGCGACAGCCAGTTCGGTCCCCTCCTCATGACCGGCCTGGGTGGGGTGTACGTCGAGGTGCTCAAGGACGTGAGCTTCCGCCTGGCCCCGGTGAGCGAGGAAGACGTCATGGACATGCTGCGGGAGCTCAAGAGCTACTGGTTGCTGCGGGGGACGCGCGGTGAGGCGCCGGCTGACATCGATGCGGTGATCGAGTCGGTGTTGCGTATCTCCCAGCTGGTTACGGATTTTCCCGAGATAAACGAGTTAGACATCAACCCGCTACGGGTCCTGGAAGATGGAGATGGTTGCCTGGCCGCAGATGCCAGGATCGTACTAGAGGAGTGAGTGACATGGTGTGTCTCTACATGACTTCGGAGGTAGGACTCTCGGGGCTGCACACGTTATGCATCGGACTGTGCAGGCATTTCCGGGAAGAGAACCTGAAGGTAGGTTACATCAAGCCCGTCGGTCACCGCTATTACTGCATCGAAGGACAGGTGACCGACGAGGACGCCGCCTTCATGCGCGAAACCCTGCAACTGCAGGAAAGCCTGGATGACCTGTGCCCGGTGATGCTCACTCCCCAACTGGTATTCGAGCACTACCGGCAGGGAGCCGAGAGCCTGCTCACGCGCGTTGAGGAGGCCTTCGAGCGCGTGAGCAGGGACAAGGACCTGGTAATCGCGCAGGGAGCATACACCTCCCTGCAGGGCCGTTTCCTGGGACTGTCCGCCTACCAGCTTGCACCCGTATTAGATGCACGCGTAGTGCTGGTGGAACGTTTCGACGACGCCTTCCTGGCCGACAACGTCCTCGCCGCCAAGGACGACTTCGGGGACACCCTCAAGGGCGTTATCTACAACATCATCCCCCCCAACCGCGAGAGTTTCGTCGAGGAGATCATATCCCCCAACCTGGAGAAGGAAGGCGTTCCCGTGCTGGGCAGGATACCCGCCGACCGGCTCCTCACCTCCATCAACGTTGGTGACCTGGCGGAGCTGCTGGACGGGCAGATCCTCAGCGGCGAGAACGACCTGGACAACCTGGTCGAAGATATCGTGGTGGGGGCCATGGGTCCGGAACACGCCCTGTCGGTCTTCCGCAAGCACCGCAACCTCTGCGTGGTCACCGGAGGCGACCGCAGCGATATAATGCTGGCGGCCATGGAGGCCAAGGCGCGCTGCCTCATCCTCACCGGCAACCTCTACCCCTCCAGCATCATCCTGGGCAAGGCGGAGGAGCTGGGCATCCCGGTGATCATGGTGGGCTTGGACACTTTCACCACGGCGGAGCGTGCGGACGCCATTATCAAGAGCGCGCGCACCCATGAGACCAAAAAGCTGGAGAGGCTGCGCGAGCTCATCGACTGTTGCGTGGACCTGCCGCGCCTGCGCAATCTCATCGGCCTCTGAAGCATTGCGGCTCGGGGCCGATGTCGTTAGCCTGGCGATTATCCTGCCCGGCGACAAGGCTGTCGGAGCCGCGCTGTCGCACGTAGGGGATTGCTCAGACGGATGGGGTTCGCCGGAGTGCGTGGCAGCGCAGATCACGGGTGCCAGGCCCCCATGTCCGGAAACGTGGAGGCACTGGGACACCGCAGGCTTGCGTAGGTATTGCTCAGACGGATGAGGTTCGCCGG
>JAFGDU010000017.1 GCA_016931915.1 Actinomycetota bacterium | reverse complement strand
CGAAGAGCTCTCCCTCCTTCACCCGCTGCGAGTGGTAGGCGATGCCCGTTATCTCCATGTCGCCCGGGCCCTCCAGGTCCATGCCCTCCAGGCCGGACAGCAGCTGGTTCAGCTTCATTCCACGATCACCTTGTCCTTGGTGTTCACCTTTTCCAGGCTCGGGGTGACCTGCAGGTGCTGCAGGGAGAACTCCATCACCCGTGAAAAGCACGGCGCAGCTGCCAGGCCGCCGTACATCGTATCCGGCTCGTCCAGGGTTATGACGGCCACCAGGCGTGGATCGTCGCTCGGCGCCATTCCAGCGAAGGTGGCCACGTACGCCTCGCGGTAGCCGCCCGCAGGATCCGGCTTCATGGCCGTGCCTGTCTTTCCCGCGCAGTTGTAGAGGGTCATCGCCGCCCGGCTCCCGGTTCCGATCCTCACCACTTCCCCCAGGATGTAGCGGAGCGAGGCCGCAGCGTTCTCGGAGATTATCCTCTCCCCCTCTCCCGCCTCGCATTCCTCGAACTCGTTGTCGATACCGATCTTGCGCAGGAGGAAATGCGGGGTGACCTTGATACCGCCGTTGGCTACCGCGGCTGTCAGCACGGCGAGCTGCACCGGCGTCACCGATATACCCTGGCCAATGGCAATGGTGGGCAGGGACGTGAGGGACCAGTCCTCAAGGTCCGGCACCACCCCTGGATTCTCTCCCGGGAAATCCACCTCCGTCAGCTGCCCCAGCCCGCACTTCTCTATATACGCGCTGAGCGCCTCGCTTCCCAGTGCCTGTGCGGTCTTTATGGTTCCGATGTTGGACGAATAGGCGATGATCTCCATGAAGGTCATGTCGCTCTTGGGCATGGGGTGGTCGTCGGTGAACTCGTATTCGCCTATCTGTATGGAGTGCGGCACGTTTAACACCGAGCCCGGCGCCACCGTTTGCTCCTGCAGGGCCGCCATGGCGGTGAGGATCTTGAGCACCGAACCGGGCTCGTAGGCATCCGTTACCGGCTGGGTCCTGGTGATCTCCGGCGGTACCATATAAAAGAGATTGAGGTCGAAGTCCGGCAACACGGCCATGGCCAGGATCTCGCCCGTGCGGCAGTCCATGACCAGCCCCGTGCCGCTAATGGCCCCGCTCTCCTCGACCGAGGCCGCAAGCTGTTCCTGCAGCTTGAACTGGATCTCCGCATCGATGGTGAGCTGAATATCGCTGCCGTCCACCGGATACTTGATCATCTCGGTAACCCCGGGGATGGGGTCGCCCATGGGATCGATCTCCACGCCCGCCTCGCCTGGTTCGCCCGCAAGATCCGAGTCGTACTGCAGCTCGAGCCCGGAGAGACCTACGTTGTCCGTGCCCACGAAGCCTATCACCTGCGCCGCAAGCGCCCCCTGCGGATAATAACGTTTGCTCTCCTTCTCCAGCCCTATGCCCGCGAGTTCAAGCGCCTCGATCTCCTCGGCGATCTCGGGGCTTACCTTCCTCTCGATATACACGAAACCGCCGTCCGAACGTAGTTTTTCCTCCAGCTCTTCACGGGGTTTCTGCAGTACCAGCGAGAGCTCCGCCGCCGTCAGCTGCGCGTCCTCAACCAGGTAAGGGGTGGCGTAGATGGAATAGGCTTCCTTGCTGATGGCCAGGACCTCCCCCTCGCGATCCAGGATGCAACCCCGGCGCGGGTTGAGATCCGTGAGCTGGTATCTCTGTTCCTCGGCTATATTCCTGAAACGATCCGCCTTGACTACCTGGAGGTCGACGAGGCGGTAGGCGATCAATCCGAGACCCAATAGTAGCACCAGGGCTGCCAGGTTCATCCTGGCATCCCTTTTTCTTCCTTTTGACACCTCGTCCTCCCTGGATGCCTCTTTATTCGTCAAGCCGCTTTTGCGAGCTCTAAAACGGGGTTCGCCGCAACGGCTTTAAAGACCTTTATGCTCGCACTGCTAATAAGTTATTACGGCCCCCCTTGCGTCGCTTCGCTTACCATCCCCTCCTCGCCGGCGGATTTCTCCATTTGCTGTTGTTGCGCGAACCGGTAGGCAGGGGTCTCCAGGTATTCCGTCTGTGTTACCTGCACCATCATCAATTTCTCCACCGCTATGCTTTCTATGCGCGCCGGCGATTCCAGCGACGCTATCTCTACCCGCATCGCCTCCTGCTGGCGCCTCTCCAGTTTTATCTGTTCCTCGACCTCACGTACCTTGATCTCGTTCTGCACCACCACCACGTGGAGGCAGATACTGAGAATAAAAAGCCCACTCACGAATGCCGCGACGCAGATGAAACAGATGAACACCAGGCGCATCCTGCGCCGGTCCTCGGCACACTTGCGCGCCCGTGCAGCCTGTTCCATGCGCCCGCGGTGCTTTTCTTCCCGGGCCGTATATTCCTTACCTTTCCATTCCAACGCCAGCGACATGCCAACCTACCTCTTGCGGGCCGCCCGCAGTTTGGCGCTGCGGGCTCGCGGGTTCCCCTCTATTTCCTGCGGTGACGGCTGCAGCGGCTTCGGGGTGAGGATGCGCAGTTCCTCTTGCGCCCCGCACGAGCAAGCTGCCTCCTCCATGCTGCACGAACAGCGCGAACCCCTGGCGGCGATGAACTTCTTGACCATCCTGTCCTCCAGGGAGTGATAGGAGATGGCGACCATGCTGCCGCCGCTGCGCAGCGCGTCCGCACCTTGCGGTAGCGCCCTCTCCAGTTCGTGCAATTCCCCGTTCACCTCCATCCTCAAGGCCTGAAACGTCCTCCTCGCCGGGTGCCCGCCCGTGCGGCGGGTAGCGGCGGGGATGGACTCCTTTACAATCTCAGCAAGTCTATCCGTGGTGTCGATGGGCGAGCGCTCTCGCGCGAGAGCGATGCCCCTAGCGATACGGGAAGCCCAACGCTCCTCGCCGTATTCGCGGATAATACGCGCCAGCTCTCTCTCCTCATAGCGGTTCACCACCTTCCAGGCATCCAGTTCCTGTCCGGTATCCATACGCATGTCCAACCTCGCCGGCAAGCGGAAGGAAAAGCCCCTCTCCGCCTCCTCCAGCTGCAACGCGGACACGCCAAGATCGAAGAGAATACCGTCCACTTCCTCTATCTCGAGCTCCTCCAGGACCTCCCCCAGGCGCGCGAAGTCCGTGTGGTACAGGGCGACGCAGCCGTATTCCCGCAGGCGTTCCTGCGCTCTCCGCAGCGCCTGCATATCCCGGTCCAGGCCGATCAGGCAACCCTCTCCCCCCATTTCCTCAACAAGAGCCAGGGCATGCCCTCCCTCGCCGAGGGTGGCGTCCACGAGTACACTTCCGGGCCGGGGGCGCAGATAGCCCACGACCTCCTCGAGCATGACCGGTACATGCCTGACATCACCTTCGTTCATTGATCTCTATAAGATGGCGCAGGGTACGATGTGCCTCGTCCTCCCGGCGCGGCCAGTGGCGGCGGCCCTGCATGATCAGATCCAGCATGGTCCACTCCTCTCCGTCCCGGCCTCTAAAAACCCAACTCCGACAGCTTCTCCGCGGTCTGCTCGAAGCGGTCCAGGCCTCCCCGGGTCGACTCCGACCAGCGTCCGCGGTCCCATATCTCCACGCGGTTCATCATCCCTACCACCTCGACCTCGCGGTCCAGGCCGGCCACCTCGCGCAGCTTGGGCGGGATGGTCAGGCGGCCCTGGCGGTCGGGGGATGCCTCGTAGGCGTGCCCGAAGAACACGCGGCTGAACTCCCTCTTCTCGGCGCTCCCCTCGGGGAGGGCCTGTATGCGTTCGGCCATCTTCTCGAACTCGCTGCGGGGAAAGACCGCCACGCACTGCTCCAGCCAGCGGGCCATCACCACTCCCTCGTCCAGCTTCGCCCGGAACCTGGAGGGCATGATGATGCGTCCCTTGTCATCCAGCGCATGTTCGAACGACCCGAAAAACATCGTGTACCCTTCGTTCTCCTTTAATTCCTATCCTTTGCCTCTACACGGGCCTGTTCCCCCACTGGCACTCCACGTGTACTAGCCATAAACTCCATTGTGCTCCATTATAAACCACTTTTCTCCATTATGTCTATATATTCGACCTTGTTTGAGCAAAAATCAACCACTTTTCACTGCGCTTGCACAAAAACGCAACATGATGTGCTTGTTACGGTTAAATCAGCCCAACTTATAGAAATACGCATGAAAGGGAACGCGCGCATTGGCGGACACGCAGTCATGAACCACGAGGTCCTGGATGCCATTTATGGATGTGTGGCCGGAGAGTAAGACCTGGTGGCATGCCCCCCTGTGGCAAGCGAGCCGACCTAGCTGGACGGCCGCGCGTAGATCTTGACTCCCTCTCTCAAGGCAGCGGAGATAAAACCGTTCCCCTCGCCCACCATCTTCTCTATCTCCTCGCGCGTGTAGGGAAAGACGTCAATTCCCACTGGAAAGCGGGAGGGAAGGAAAGCTACTATGCGGTCCTGAAAATCCGTATCGGACCATGCCAGTATCAGCAGCAGGTCTATATCGCTAGCCGGAACGCTATCCCCGCGGGCAAAGGAGCCGAACAGGATCGCCGTTTCGAGTTCCGGGTGTTCCTCTGCAATCGCCACGATATAATCATCAAGTGCTTTGCTTATCGCTTCACGGTCCAAGTATTTTATTTTCACAGAACGAGACGACGGCATCTCCATTTTCGATCGCCCTTTCAGCCTCGGACCTCGTATAGTAATCGAGCGGTGCGCCCTGTGGGTGTGAGTTGGGATAGCGGGGAGGAATATAATGCTTGTCCAGTTCCTTTCCTTTTTCCACCAGTTCTTCACCGGCTTCGACGTGGGATGGAAGGTTTGACAGCAGCGCGCTAACCGAATGCCCCCATGCGTCCGCTCCTATCTTCTGAAAGAGCGCTTTTACAGCCTTTTCGGCTCCCTGTTAAGCGGCAAAACAGGCCCATTCATAATCGCCATCCCTTAGCGCATTTCGCGCGTGATTTAAATCTCTCTTCGCCTGCCTCAACCAATCTTCGTGTCTCGATGGCAATCCTATCACCCCTTTAGATTATACATCTTGCCGAGGACAATGCTCTCGGGGTTACACGGCATAAGGGCTTTTGGATTCGTGCGTGGGTCCTACGAGGAGATGGGGAGGAGGTCCTGGGGTTCCTCGGTGGCCTGCGCCTTGGCCTTCAGCCATTTCTCCACCAGGTAGGGCTTGAGCCACTCGAACTCCTCGGCCTGGCGCTGCACCAGCTGTTCGGCCTCCATGGAGGTCATGTTGCGCGTGCGGATGGCGTTGTCGGCGGTGCGGGCGCAGTAGAGGGGCACCAGGGACTGCACCAGCTCCGGGCGGGGCAGATCGCAGTCGAAGTTATATGCCACCGCGAAGTCGTAGACGATCTTCGCCCACAGGTTCTCGGGAAAGGAGAAGTCTTCCTCCTGTAAAGCCTGGACGGCGTAGGATACCTCCATCATGTTCGCGGGCTCCAGCACCTGCTCCCACAGCTCGCGATAGTCGAGGTGACCGGCCTCGAAATGGTCGATGAGGTTCTCCACGTTTATCTCCATGGTGGCCGGCTCCTCGTACCTGACGTCCCCAAAGGTGCGTATAGCCGTCGAGCCCTTCACCCTCATCCACTTCACCTCGTGCAACCCCATGAGGTAGAAGATGGTGGAAGCCACCTGCGTGAACATGGAGCCGAGGTCGCTGCCGGGGTCCTTGACGTTGTGTATTTTCACCCCCATGGCCGACTGGCAGACGCGGAAGCCCTCGGTGAGGGCGGTGGTGGTCATCCAGATGTCGATACCGAACTTGGCGATATCCGTCTTCCACACGTCCATATGGGAATAGAGCAGGGCCAGCGAGCCGGTGAAGCCGAAGTCCCCACCGATGGGCTGGCGTATGCGCCTGCCGTACAACGCCTGGGTCAGGGGGTAGGCAAGGCCGTTGGTGATGGTGCCGTCGTACTTGTGCCGGATGTAATACGGCGCCACGAAGCCGTAGCTGTTGATCCACACCGGCTCCCCCAGCAGGCGGATCCACTCCGGGGTGATGCTGCGCAGGTCCGAGTCCACTACTATGCAGATGCGCGCCCGCAGGCGGCTGGCGATCTCGAAGATGGCGTTGAACGCCGATCCTTTCCCTGGCAAGCCCTTGTAGGGGGTTACGATCTTCTGCACCTCGGGAGGGACCGGGGTCTGCAACACCACCTCCACGGTATCGTCCGTGGAGCCGCCGTCGGAGTTCACGATAACCGGCCGCAGGCCGGGGAAGTAATTGACCATGCCCGCTGCGGCCGCCTGCACCACGTGGGCGATGGTATCGGCGTTGCGGAAGCTGGGGATGCCGACCACGATATCGGCGCACCCGATATCCTCGCATCGCCTTATGACCTCGGGGTCGAGCACGCTGCGCGATTCAGCCATTACCAACTCACCTTAATCAAACGTATCTCTCCATTACGTAGTCCTGCAACCCGCCGTCCTCGCCCAGGAAGCCCATGAACTCCTCCCAGCGCTTCCTCCATTCCAGGTACCAGAGATAGGGATCGTGCGCGGGCAGGGCATCGCCGCGGGCGCGAAGTACATTGACCATGCACTGCGAGTAACCATCCTGGTCCCCCCTGGAGAGGTAATCCATGCCCATGAGCACGCAGGTGCGGTAGATCAACTCCTCCAGGTCATCGCGGAGGAAGCGCCCAGGGTAGGGATCGAGCTCCTCAACCGCAACCGCCCTCCTGCCCTCGCCCACCTGCTGTGCCCTCAGTTTGGCCCGGCTGTAGACGAAACGGTCCAGGTCCTCCCGGAACCTCCTCCACAGTGGAGAGGTCTTGGGCGGCGGGAGGTGGCGGATGCGCAGCTCCTTGTCCAGCAGGAAGTCGCTGCCGAAGAATTTCGCATTGACGAGGTAGTCTATGTCCTCCCCCCTGGTCACGTTAGGGTCGAATGCAAACCGGGTGAAGAGCTCGCGGTGGATCACCATGTTGCCCCCAAAGACCCACGGGGTGACCTCGAGCCTCTCCCCCCCATCGATGATGGCGAAGGCGCGGTTCATGTACTCCACCGCCGGCCACTCCGCGAATACGGGGTCGCGGTTCGGCGGCAGGAGGTAACGATCGTCGCGGTTGATGTAGACACCGGCCAGGCCACCGACGAGGCGGCCCCGGTATTCTTCGCCGATATGTTCGGCCACCTTCTGGAGATAGCGCGGGTCCTCGTAGACCTGGTCGTCGTCGAAGAGCACCGCGGCATCCGCGCCGCTGAGGCAGGCGGCCACGAGGCAGAAGTTCCTGATATTGGAGTAGCCGCGCAGGGAGAGCATCTCCCCACACGCTTCCGGGCCGCGTTCGCTCAGCATACGCCTCATCTCGCGCTCGTGGGAATGGGTGAGCAGGGCCACGGGATAATGGGAACGGAAGGGGGCGATCATTTCCTCCAGGCGCTCCTCCACCTCCCGCTCCAGGTCGGGATGGGCGGCCGCGCCCAGTACCACCACCCGGAAGTCAGGATAGGAGAGATTGCGGATGCTCTCCAGGGCACGCGCCACTGTGCTCTCCCCGTCCAAGGGCGTGGGGTGGTCGTAGACCATATCCTCCGCGTTAAAGGGCTCGCCGGACCTCCTGCCCCAGTAGGAAGGGATGACCAAGGTCAGCCTCTTGGGTTCCGTCATATCCGCCTTTCCTCTCTTCCCGTCTCATAATCCAAGGGCCGCGGCAACGGCGGCCCCTACGGACTCTCCTTATCCCTTTGTCTCGGGATTTGGGCAAGGGCGCTTGAACGGCATCAATCCCTTTGGAGGGAGCAGGTCCGTGCTTCGTTCCCGTATTCAGTTAATAAATTGTATTAGTCACCAGCTTACCGGACACTCACCCTCCTAGATAGCAAAGCAGCCATCCCGTCCCTTTGGGTAAAATTGATGG
>JAFGDU010000016.1 GCA_016931915.1 Actinomycetota bacterium | reverse complement strand
GCTGGCGCAGGTCTGGGTGCTGGACGCTGCGAGCGGGGAAGCATCGCCGGTCACGTCTGCCCCGCAAGGGGTGATCGCGCTCTCCTGGGCGGGACCCGAGAGGATCCTTTACACGTCGCCCGAAGGCGGTCCCGAGGAAAGGCCGGGAGACGATACCGTAAGGGTCAGCGATTACGGCGATACTCCGGTAAGGCTGTTCAGCCTGGACCTCGCGACACAGGAGGTAGAGAGGCTCAGCGACAACGACGACCGTATCATCTCCATCTCCGCATCGCCCGACGGGAAGTACGTCTTCTACACCAGGACGGAATGCGCCCAGGACATATACCTCTGGCAGTGGCAGCAGACGATCCCATTCAATCACTACGTTCTGGGACTGGAGGATGGAGAGGAGAGGCAGGTTTTCGAGCAAAGCCGTTGGATAGTTGGCGGCGGTGGGCAGTGGTCTCCCGACTCCGCGACCCTCTATGCCCTGGATAACTACAGTGAAGACGAGATCCTGGTGAACTACCTCACCCTGGTGCGCACGCTGGATGTAGAGTCCGGCCGCGAGGAGCAGGTGGAGCTGGGCTGGGAGAAGGGGGTCGACCAGATGAACAGCCTCGCTTACGGCTGCCTGGCACCGGTGAACGGCGGTTTCCTGGCCCTTCTGGCCGACGGCGCCTATCCGAAGGTAGCCCGCTACACCGCTACGGGTTCCGGGTGGGAACAGTCCATTCTGGAGGGAGAACATCAGGGCAACATCTTCTCCTTCGATGCAGCGGAAGACGGCAAGACCGTCTGCTACAATTACTCGACATCCAACGACCCGCCCCAACTGTTCATTGCCTGCATAAACGGGGATACCATCGCTGAGGATGGCATGCTTACGGACTTGAACCAGGGTTTGAGGGAAAAGAACCTGGGAAGGGCGGAGATCATCACCTGGATAGGGGGCAACGGGGACGTGATCGAAGGAACGCTGCATTATCCCCCCGGCTACCTGCCGGACGAGAAATACCCCTTGGTGCTCTCCATACACGGGGGGCCACCCGAATGCGTGTCGGACGTCTTCGTGGAAGCATGGCACTGGCCGGTGCGCTTGATGGCTCAGAAGGGGGCCCTGGTACTAACGGCGAATTACCACGGCAGCCTCAATTATGGGCTAGATTTCCAGAAGTCCCTCCTCGGGGGCAATTACTACAGCCTACCCATCGAGGATCTCGAGGCGGGCATAGACCGTCTGGACGAACTGGGCATGATCGATACGGAGAGACTGGGGACCATAGGATGGTCCAACGGCGGCATTCTCTCCAACGCGCTTATAGCGCATGACCAGAGGTTCAAGGCAGCCTCATGTGGAGCCGGCGGCGCCGAGTGGATCTCGGACTGGGCGGTATCATGGTTCGGACAGTCGCTCACGCTTGAATGGTTCGCGGACCCCGTGGAGGACCCGGACTATTTCGTCGATCCCGAGAACGCGCCGTTCTACGACGCGGAGAAGGTGAAGACACCGGTGATCATGTTCCACGGGGAAAAGGACCGTAACGTCGCCACTTCCATGAGTTGGGTTACCTACCGTGGCATTCAGAAATTTGGCGAGACACCGGTAGAGCTGTATCTCTTCCCCGGCGAGCCGCACATGCTCCAGTCAAAGGTCCACCAGCGGCGGAAGCTGGAGGAGGAATCCAAGTGGTTCGATAGGTACCTTTTCGACGAGGATGCTTGAGTTCGGGTACGCTCGTTACCCGGAAACCCGTCGGTTTCACGAGCTTTTAGTGCATAATCAGCATGATTTTTTGTGAGAATAGCCAGATGTGGCTGTATGGCCGGCAATAATCATCCAGTCATGCAAGCCTGTCCGCAAATGCCGACTTTTCAGTGTCTTGATCCCCGTGGCTCATGGTACCGTTGTGTGCGCATCGTCTGAATACCTTCAACGCCATACAGGAAATCCACATGCACTATAGCAAACCATAATATACCAATTAATTTGATATACACCCCTGTTATGTGATATGTAAATAGGGACCCTTGTAAAACTAAAAGGAAGGTATAAATGCATGTCTTGGTAAATAATGGCAGCATTTATTTTTTTGAGCTGATCGCAGGACGGAGAGATGCCGCCATACGAGGGAGTTTGCATGTCGTTGAGATCTGAGATGGAGAGTATCGCTCGCAGGGCAAAGGAAGCCGCCGGGAAGCTGGCATCCGTATCGACCCCGCAAAAGGACAGGGCCCTGCTCTCTATGGCGGATCTGCTAGATGGCAACAGAAAGGGCATCCTGCGCAGCAACGAAGAGGATCTAGCAAATGCGAAGGAAAGGGGCCTGAAAAAAACACTGTTAGACCGGCTTATCTTCGCAGAGGCGAGGATAGACTCACGCATAAAGGCTTTGCAGGCAATAGCGGAGCTCGACGACCCTACGGGAGATATAAGGGACCTCCGGAGCCTGGCGAACGGGCTGAAGGTGGGCAGGGTGAGGGTGCCCATAGGCGTGATAGGGATGGTATACGAGTCAAGACCCCACGTGACGGTAAACGCTGGAGCCCTGTGTCTGAAGTCTGGAAATGCGGCGATATTGCGGGGAGGGTCCGAGGTAATAAACACCAACCGCTGCCTGGGAGAGCTCTGGGCAGAGGCTCTTAGAGAAGCGAATCTCCCGCCGGGAGCGATCCAGGTGGTCCCGGTAACCGATCGTGAGGCGGTAAGGGAGCTGCTGAGCCTCGACGAATATATCGATCTGATCATTCCCAGGGGGGGCGAGAGCCTGATCAAGACGGTGATGGAACTGTCGACCATACCGGTGATCAAGCACCTGTACGGGGTGTGCCACGTTTACGTGGATGAGACCGCCGACCTGGATGAGGCGCGGAGGATATGCATCGACTCCAAGACCTTCGCCCCGGAGGTCTGCAACGCGGCGGAGACCTTCCTGGTAGCGGAGGGCATCGCGGAGGAATTCCTGCCCCGGCTGGAAAAAGACCTCCTGCAGCAGGGCGTGGAGATCAGGGGCTGCGAGAAAACCCGCAAGATAATGGAGAAGGCTTTGGCGGCTACGGAAGAGGACTGGTCGACGGAGTACCTAGGACTCGTGGTTTCGGTGAAGGTGTTGCCGGGGGTGGACGAAGCTATAGAGCATATAAACCGTTACGGCTCGGGTCACACGGAAAGCATCGTCACCGGGGATATCCGCAGCGCGGAGCGTTTTCTCGGCGGGGTGGATTCGGGCGTCCTGCTGGTGAACGCTTCCACCATGTTCTGCGACGGGAGTGAACTGGGCATGGGCGCCGAGATAGGCATATCCACGGATAAGATACATGCCCGCGGACCCATGGGCATGGCCGATCTGACTACCTATAAGACCCTCGTATTCGGCTCCGGCCATTGCATGGGCTGAGGGAGGACGAGGAACGTGGACAACATCGTAGATGACCGCATGTTCGCATATTACCGCAGGCGTTTCGACGACAAGGGCAGGGGAGAAAGGGTACAGGGCAGGCGCTGCGTGGGCATGGAGGCGAAATTTTGCCTTACCGACGACCACGGCGCCGCCGCTTCCGAGGTTTTACTGCAAGGTTTTTTCGAGCACCTGGGGGAAAAGGGCTGGTCCGTAGCGAAGGACGAAAACCTGGGTGTCGCGACCGCTGCCACCCGGGAGTTCCCGAGTTGTCCCGCCTATATATCCACGGGGACGGGACACTGCAAGATGGAGTTCTCCGTTCCCTACGGCAGGAACCTGCGGGAACTCGAGTCCCATTTTCAGGCCATGGTCGATGACGCCAGGTCCTTCACGGATAATGAGGACATGTGCCTGCTCTGCCTGGGAGTACATCCCGTGACCGAGCCCCATCCCGGCCTGGTGCAGCGAAAGGCACGCCATATATTCTGGGACCATGCCTTTGAAAAGCGCCTGGTGCACCTGTTTGCACTCTCGGCGGACTGCCAGGTCCACGTCGACGTGGATATCCACGAAGTGCACGAGGCGGTGAACGCCTTCCAGGGACTGGCCGGAGCGCAGATCGCCCTGACGGCGAGCGCCACGGTGTGGAAGCGCGAGGTGGACCCGGAATACCTCGATGTCAGGGAGGTTTTCTGGGACTGGTGGCTGCCCGGCGAGGACCGTGCGGGTATCGCCCGGGCGCCATTCGCATCAATGCGGGATTACGTCGAACGCCTCGCGTCGCTGAAGCCCGTTTTCGTGCAGCGAAACGGCAGCAGTATGGGCATTTATCATTACCCGAGCTTCAAAGAATATTACTCGTCGGGGGAAGGCGCGTGGGGGGTAGACACGCAGGGAGAAAAGATACCCGTCGTTCCCCGAGAGGAGGACATCGATCTTCACGACACGTTCAATTGGTATATAGCGAGGTTCAGCCGTTACTGCACCCTGGAAAACAGGGCCAACTGTCAACAGCCTCCCGAGGATATCATGACCATCCCGGCGCTTACGCTGGGCATAATGGAGAATCTCGCCGCGGCCAATGAGATGATAGGCGATTTCACGTGGGAGGAGTTGCGCGCATCAAGGGAGGAGGCCATGAGGGTCGGCCCGCAGGCCACGGCGGGAGGTGCGCCCATAAGCGAGATATGCCGCGGCATGCTGGAAGTCGCCGAGGAGGGTCTGGCCGCTAGAGGATACGGAGAGGAAGAGAGCCTTTCCCCGCTATGGGAAAGGCTGGAGGAAAAAAGATGCCCCGCCATGGAGACCCGCGAGCTGTTCCAGGCGGGTGGAGTGGATGCGCTACTGGAACGGTACTCGCTGTAGGCGGCAGGTCGGAATCGATGGCGAAGAGACGGAGGTAGTAATGCAAGAAAGGGAAGCCAGGTATCGTCCCTTGAGCGGCGAGGAGATAGCGGATATCCATCGCACATCTCTGCAGGTTCTCTACGAGGTAGGGGTTAAGATACCCGACAAACGCACCGCAGATGTCCTCGGCGAGGCGGGTGCGTCCATCGACCCGGAGGAAAAAATAGCCCGCATCCCCGCCGAGGCCGTAGAGAAGGCTGTAGAGACGGCGCCCTCCGAGGTAAGGCTTTGCGGCCTGGACCCGGACAACGACCTGCTGCTAAAGGATGGCAACGTATATCTCGGGACCGGCGGCACCGCCCTCAACATGATCGACGCCGCGAGCGGCGAACGGAGAGAGGCGACCCTCGAGGACTTGGCCGACGTAACCAGGTTGGTGGATGCGCTCAAGCATATAGATTTCTTCCTCCTGCCTACGTATCCCAACGACATAGAACCCGAGCACGTAGATGTGAACCGCTTCTTCACCGGGCTTCTGTACACGGGAAAGCACGTTATGGGGGGCGTTTATACAGAGGAAGGCGTGGAGAGGGTAATCCGCATGGCGCAGGAGATCGCGGGCTCACCCGAGGAGTTGCGGAGAAGACCCATCATATCCATGATCACCTGCATGATCAGTCCTCTTAAACCGGATCAGCACTATACGGGCCTTTTGATGCGTATCGCCTCCGAGGGCATACCGGTCGCCGTTCCCGCGGAACCCCTATGCGGGGCCACGGGACCGGTGACCATCGCGGGGAACCTGGTCATGCAGAACGTCGATTCACTGACCGGGGTGGTCATAGCCCAGACGGTAAACCCCGGTACGCCGGTGCTCTACGGCAGCGTCGCGTCGAGCACCGACTTGAGGACCATGAAATACCTCTGCGGCTCGGTGGAGATGGGGCTCCTGAACGCGGCGGGGGCGCAGATGGCCAGCTTCTACGGGCTCCCCTATTACGCCACTGCCGGCGCTACCGATTCCAAGACGCTGGATGCGCAGTGCGCCTACGAATCGGCGATAACCGCGTTGTTGACCGCCCTGGCCGGCGCACATTATATACACGACGCTGCCGGGTTGATGGAGTTCGCCATGTCCGTATGCCTGGAGAAGTACGTGATAGACAACGAGATACTGGGCATGGTCAAGAGGGCGGTCAAGGGGATAGAGGTGAGCGAGCGCACTCTCGCCCTCGACGTGATCAGTGCAGTCGGCCCGGGTGGGAATTTCATCTCCCAGCGGCATACCATAAAGAACATGCGCAAGGAGCACTATATGCCTACCCTGAGCGACCGCGGCGACCGGGAGGATTGGGAGGCGGCCGGATCGCTTTCTGCGGCCGCAAGGGCCAGCGGGATAGTCGGGGATATCCTGCACGCCGAGGAGAAACACTACATCGGTCGGCAGGTGGTCGAGCGCCTGCGAGCCGGATTCCCCGAGATAGCCCTGCCACTGGACAAGATCGTGGAATCGGAGGTGCGGCGTGAGCGCTGACGATACGCAGAGGATGGGAGTTCTGGTCGATGCGGTTAACCGCTTGACCCCTTCCCAGGTGGAATTGGTACACGAGACCTCGCTGAAAATATTGCAGGAGATAGGCATTATCTGCCATAGCGCGGAAGCTGCCGCGATATACCGGGAAGCGGGATGCATTGTCAGGGACGGCAGCGACGGCCCGGAGGTGGTCAGGTTCCCGCCCGACCTGGTGGAAGAGAGCATGCGCAAGGCCCCCAGCGAGGTGGTGCTCGGTGCACGCGATCCCAGCAACAGGCTGGTACTGCGGGCGGACGAGCCAAGGGTCAGGTTCGGCAGCGGCTCCGAAGCGAACGTATACCTCGATATGAGCTGCGAACGCTTCAAGAGGGTGGGCGGCGAGGAGACGATAGAGTACCCGGTATTCGAGCGCAGGACGGGGTCGGTAGAGCTCCTCTGCGAGGCGGCAAGGCTCTGCCAGCAACTGGATAACCTCGATTTCTTCATCCGCACGGTCAACATACAGGACGAGGACATAGGGGAGAACGACAAGGATGTAAACAAGTTTTTCGCCAGCCTGAACAATATAGACAAGCACGTGATGGCCGGCTTGACGAGCCTGGAGAGCCTGGACAAGGTGGTCCGCATGGGCGAGATAATCGCTGGCGGCAGGGAGGAGCTGCTGGCAAACCCCGTTCTCTCCTTTATAACCTGCGTGGCGAAAAGCCCGCTGCAGTTCGTCGAGGATACCGCGCTCAAGATGATGGAGATAGTGAAGCGGGGTATACCCGTGGTCATAAGCAGCAGCCCCCAGGGGGGTTCGACCGCACCGATCATGGAAGAGGGCATGGTGGCGCAGATAAACGCCGAGATCATCGCCGGCATAACCCTCAGCCAACTGGTAAGAGACGGGGCGCCCGTGCTCTACGGCAGCGTTCCGGTCAGGGCGCGCATGGACGACATGAACGATCTCTACGGTGCGCCCGAGTTCTGCCAGTACAACATGGACTGCGTGCAGATGGCGCGCTTCTACGGCCTGCCGTGCTATTCCACCGCCGGCGTGGGTGATGCGCGGGTTCCGGGAGTGCAGGCCACCATCGAGAAGCTTTTCTCCCATCTCAGCGTGCCCATGGCCGGAGCCCAGTACGTGCACTATGCCTTCGGTTTGCTGGAGAAGACCAACGTATTCAGCCCCGACCAGGCCGTGCTGGACGATGCGCAGATCGGGGCGGTGAAACGCATACTCGCGAGGCCGCGTATGGACGGCGACGCGCTGGAGGAGGCCTTCGGACAGATCGAGAAGGTCATGGCTACGCCGCACAAGTTGTTCGCGCGCTACGCCCGCAAGGGCATCAGGAGCGGCGAGATATTCCCCTCCTACTTTTTCGAGACCAAGGAGGACGCGGACATGGCCGTGGTCAACGCGCATACGAGAAGGATGGAGCTGCTGGAGAGGGAACCCCATCACCTGGGGCGGGCGATGGTGGAGGAGGTCTACCGCGAGATACCGGGAATAGTCGACAGGATAAACCCTTACGCATAAAGGAGGAAAGGATGGGAAAAGAGGAGCTGCTGGCGAAGATCGAGGAGAACGTGCTGCAGGGGCGCAGGGACAGCGAGGACGAGGGACTCGACGAGGGACTTGAAGGAACCCCGGGCGTGGTGGAACTGGTGCAGCAGTCCTTGGAGGAGGGAATCGAGGCGAAGGAGATCCTGCTGGGAGCCCTGTCCAGCGGCATGGACAAGGTGGGCGAGAAATACGAGTCGGGGGAGTATTTTCTGCCGGATATGCTCACCGCGGCGGAGGCCGTCGGCGCGGCCATGGATATACTCGAACCCCGCCTCCTGGATGCAGGAATGGAGTCCAAGGGAAAGGTGTTGCTGGCTACGGTAAAGGGCGACCTGCATGACATAGGCAAGAATATAGTCGGCTTGATGCTCCGAGGGGCGGGATACGAGGTCCTGGACCTGGGCGCCGACGTGGACGGAAATAAGATACTGGAGAAGGTCAGGGACGCCGCCCCCGACATCCTCGGATTATCGGCGCTGCTTACCACCACCATGCTGGAGATGAAAGAGGTAATAGACGCGCTGGAGAGCGAGGGATTGAGGGGGGACGTCAAGGTCATGGTCGGCGGCGCCCCCCTGACTCCCCAGTTCGCTGAAAAGATAGGGGCGGATGCATACGGCAAGGACGCGATCGCAGCCGTAAGGCTGGCGGACAGCCTGGCGTGAGCGATATAACCGGGCGCGCTTTCAGCATTTGGAGAGGTGAGACCGCCGATGGACAGAACGAAGAACGTGTATAAGGAAGCCGTGCAGAGCGGTAAGTACGAGAAGGTCACCGGGCTCCTGGGCAAGTACGATAACGTGCGGCGGTACTGGGAGGACGAGATAACCAGGATGACCGTCAGGCCTTTCCTGGAGGGGCTTATAGCGGAGAAGAGCCGCCGCATGGAGCGCTTGAGGATACTCGATCTCGGCTGCGGCAGCGGCGACGGTTTCGAACTGCTGTGTGCCGTGACTTCTCGGGAGCCGAGCCTCCTCGATCACCAGGTCAGCCTGATCACGCCGGAGATCCTGGGCATCTACAAGGGTGTTGATATCAGCGAACCCCTGGTACAACAGGCACGTGAGGTGCATGGCGCCAACGGCAAGCTCAAGTTCGAGCTGGGGGACTTCTCGCAGGGGCTGCCGGTGGAGAAGAGCGAGAAGGCATACGACATCTACTTCACCTCCTACGGGACCCTCTCGCACCTCAGCGACGAAAAGCTGGTCAGGCTCCTGGCGGATACAGCCGGGCACGCCAGCGAGGGGTCAATAATAATCTGCGACTGGCTGGGGCGCTATTCCTACGAATGGCAGGACCTGTGGCGGGAGGAGGAGGAACCGGATTATACCATGGACTACGTCGTATCCTACATCTACCCGGAGGAAGAGAGGGAGGACAAGGAACTGGACCACCTCATCCTCCGCCTGATGAGCCCGCGCGAGGTCGAGGACCTGGTCAACAGGGCCTCAGAAGAAGCGGGCGTGGGCATCAGGCTGAAGGCCATGCTGGACCGCTCCATCTTCACCGGAAGGCACCTGGACACGAGCGACTACAACCGTCACTGCCGCCCGTTGCGGAGCGCCGTGAACTCTTTATTCGAGACCAACCTGCGTACCAACCTCGATACCCTGGTCGCGGACTACCATCCCCGCGACGGATTCGACGATATCAACGATTTCTTCGAGAGATACCAGATGAGCTGGAACGCCCTGGTGTTTTTTACTATCGACCTCCTCTACTATTACAACGACACTAATTGCATGGCACCCCCCGAGATCCTCGATACCTATCCCGAGGTCCTGCGCGAGATGATGGAATACATAAAGAACATCATCGAGAGCTGTCACTGGATAAAGGTCGGAGATACCAGGGCGAACATCATAGAGCCGCAACTGGGGTACGCGCTCAGAGAGATGGAGCTTCGCATGCAGCCGGCCCTGGGGTGCGGTCACAGCCTGGTGGGGATATACGAGATCGAGAGGTAGCCTGGCGAGCAATTACAAGGTGTGGCCGTTTGCAGCCGCGCGCTTGCCTGGCCGCGTTCCGGCAGGGCCATGCAGACCCGATATTACGATTGACCACCATTGCAAGCGGCCGCAGTTAGCCTGGTCTCAGGGTTTTTCGTATCGATGGCGGCATCCCTGGAAAGGATCCGTCCACGCATGTATTGGCGCTGACACACAAGGCCGGCCTCACCAGAATGCCTCATGCAATGATAGAATATTGGCATCAATGGTGCATAAGGGCTACATCAATCGTGGCGCATGCCAGTGCTATCCCGGTCCATGCAGGGAGATGACCTAGGGGGGGAGTGGAGAATGACGGATTTCAGCAATTTCTACAAGGCCATCCTGAGGAGTTTCGCGCCGTACCCGGTGATGATATACGGGGACCGCGTGATAACCTACCGCGAGTTCGACGAGCAGACGAACCGGCTCGCCCATGCCCTGTTGGAGCTGGGGATAAAGAGAGACGAGAACATCGGCATCGCGGAATACAACACGCCCGCTTTCCTCGAGGTGACCAGCGGGGCACTCAAGATAACCACGCGTGCCATCACCCTCAATTTCAAGTTCAAGGAATGGGAACTCAAGCACGTCATCGAGGACGCGGGGATGACCGCCGTGTTCTTCAACGAGGAACTCACCGACCGCATGATCAATCTCAGGCAGGAGCTGCCGGGGGTCAAGCACTTCGTGATCATCGGCGACCGCAAGGTGGAGGGCATGCTCAATTACTCCGAGCTCCTTGCCGGCAAACCCACTACGTACCCGGATCCACCGTGGGAGGGCTTCCGCGGCGACGACATCGTGGTGCTTATGTATACGGGGGGCACCACCGGATATCCCAAGGGTGTCATCTACACCCACGACCAGGTCTTGAGCGCCCCCCTGGAGGCGATGATCAGGAACCTCGCCGGCGGACTCAAACAGATCTCCAAGGCGCCCCCATCCTTCTTCGAGGGCATGGAGAAAGCCGTGAAGATACCCGGCACCGCCCGTTTCCTGCGTTGGCTTCTCTCCCGGGATGCCACGCGGCGGATCGTGTCGACCATGGGCAAACATGCCGGCCCCTTCATACAGAAATCGCCGTATTTCGTGGTGCGCGCCTTCCTCTCCATGAACGCACGCCTGGCCGGTGGCAAGGTGAGAATGCTCCTGGCCAGCCCGATGATGCATGCCTGGGCCTATAATCATGCTCTCATCGGCATGATCGGCGGTTTCACCAGCGTGCTGCTCCCCTCCAAGGCCTTCGATGCGGTGGAGATGCTGGAGACCATCGAGAAGGCCAAGGCCAACGTGCTGGTTGCGGTTGGGGACGGCCAGTGCCGTCCCATGGTCGATGAACTCGACCGGGCGGAGGGCGAGGGGAAGCATTACGATCTGAAATCGCTGGCGGTCGTCCTCACCAGCGGCATGGCCCTCTCCGTCGACGTCAAGAAGCGTCTCTTCCACCACGTCCCCAAGCTCCTCATCCTGGACGTACTGGCCTCGACGGAGGGTCACTACATCTCCATCACGCCGTACACAGCGGGCGACAGAGAGCTTGCCAAGACGGTGTTCAAGGTAAGCGAGACGGTAAAAGTCTTGGACGAGGAGGGGCGAGAGGTAAGCGCAGGAGAGGTAGGCGAGGTCGCCGTGTCGCGTGAGCACCAGGGCTCTTCCGGCTACTATCACGATGCGGAAAAGAGTGCCCGCACCTACCGCATGGTTGGCGGAAAGACCTACATCTTCACCGGCGACATGGGCATGGTGGACGAGCGCGGCCATATCCATCTCATCGGGCGTGGATCCGGCTGCATCAACACCGGTGGGGAAAAGGTGTTCCCCGAGGAAGTGGAGGAGATCATCAACCAGCATCCTGCGGTGGAGCTCTCAGGCGTGACCTCCGTACCCCACCAGCGCTGGGGCGAAGCGGTCACCGCGGTGATCCAGTTGAAGCCGGGCATGGACCTCGACGAGCAGGAGCTGAGGGTATTCTGCAAGGAGAAACTCGCCGATTACAAGGCCCCCAAGTACGTCATCTACGTGGACGAAATCCCGCGCCTCATCACCGGCAAGGTGCATTACCGGGAACTCAAGAAACTGGTGAACGAGAAGTACGAAAGCGAAGAGTTCTCTTGAGGGATTGACGTGACCGAAAGGCAGGCAAAAGCGGCCAGTTGCAGCATGTGCGCTGCAAGGCAACGGGATCTGACGCTCAGCAGGTTATATGGATCAGAGCGGCCACCGCCTTGCTTCCTTCTTCCTGTTCCTGGTTGAACCTCTCCACCGCTTCCGCCGAAGGGATCGCGACGAGCTCGATACCGGATTCGCTTGCCCAGGTGGTGGCTTCAGGGTCCAGTCTGGCTGCGCTGGAGGTACCCAGCCCGACTATGATCAGGTCGGGCTTCACCTCACTACTCGCCAGATCCTCGATCTCATCCTTGCTGATGTTGTGAGAGCCGAACTTGAGGAAACCGCCTTTTCGTTTGTTGATGCTGCACCCGCTGTCGATGAGTACGTCTTTAGCATACCTTTTACCGTCGATCTCGATAGAGCCGAACTTGAAGGCGCCTATTTTCATATATCACACCTCCCTTATGCTGCATTACATATACCCTGACGGCGGCGGGCTTAAAACAGGGTGTTGCTGACATGGAAAGTCCACCGTTTCCAGCCTACGCCAGGCGGCTGTCTATCCATAAAGACTCAAGGAATAGCTGGCCGGCGTCCGATGCAAGACAAGAACTGTTGATGCTGATAATGACGGAGGTCTGGTTATGAAGCATTGTGGAAGGCCATTATTTTTTCTCGTCATAGTCCTCGCCTTCTTATGTGCCGTGTCGTCCTTTATCTTTGCAGGATGCGGCGAGGAGACGGAGCAAAAGAAGATCGAGCTCAGGGACCCGAGCATGGAGCCGGTGGAGGACATCCCTGACGACAGGCAACTTACCTTCGATGATGTGCTCTACACCGAGTACGTGTCGGAGATGGCCTTCTCTCCGGACGGCTCGCTTCTCGCCTGGTGCAAGGACTTCTGCGAGCCGGGGATGATGACCCGGGCGAACAACGTCTTCCTGACCGACCTGGTGGACTACACGACGGTTCAGCTTACCTCGTTTGAAGGGGCCATGATCGGTGGTCTCAAATGGTCCCCGGACGGCGCGAGGATCGCCTTCCTTAGCGATGCCGTACCGTCCAATGCGGCGGATGAGACCGCGGGTGCCATACAGGTATGGGCGGTCGGTCCTGGCGGGCAGGACGCGGCTCCCTTGACCTCTGCCCAGGGCGGCGTCGAGGAATACGGCTGGAGGGACGGGCAGACCCTCCTCTACACGACGCCCGTGGAGCGGCCAGGAGAAGAGATGGAACCAGGAGACAGCACCGTTCACGTCAGCGAGTTATGCGACGCCCCCGTGTGCCTCTTCCAGTTGGACCTGGCTGGCGGCGAAGCTGCACAGGTAACCCGCAACGACGACCGCATCATGGCCCTGTCGGTGTCCCCGGACGGCAGGTATGCGTTCTACGTGAGGACGCAGTACAAGGGTTTCATGCCAGGACATACCTATTACGCTGATTCGTCCTTCCATAACTACCTGCTGGATCTGGAGAGCGGCGAGGAGATACAGGTTTTTAAGGAGATGAGGAGCACCGGGGGAGAAGCCTGGTCCGGCGATTCGGAGACCCTCTACGCCGTGGACCTCTATTACGAGGAGAACCCGTATGCCTTCAGGGCGGAAGCGCTGGCCCTGGACGTATCCACGGGAGAGGAGTGCCGCATCGATCTGGGTTGGCCGAGGGGCATGGAGATGATGAGCCCCTTCGGTCTGCCCAATTCCCCTATCAGGCCCACCCCAGACGGGTTCCTGGCCTTCCTCGCCGACGGCTGCAACCCCAGGCTCGCCAGGTATACCAGGTCGGGCGAAAGTTGGGAAATGGCCATCCTGGAGGGTGAGCACCAGGGCAATATCTTCTATGCCGAGGTCTCCCCCAACGGAGAGACTGTCTGCTACGACCATTCCAATGCCAGCCAGCCTCCCCAGGTCTATGCCGCGAGCCTGAAGGGTGGCGAGATCGTCGCCCCCGAGGCTATCACCGCGCTCAACCCCGCTTTCGAGGAAAGGGATTTCGCGCGCAGCGAGACCATAACCTGGGAGGGCTCCCTGGGCGATCCCATCGAGGGGGTGCTCTTCTATCCCGAGGGATACGAGTCCGGCAACCGCTACCCCCTGATGCTGGTCATCCACGGCGGGCCGTGGGAATGTGACAAGGACCGCTGGCAGAGCTACCACTGGATCGACCCCTACCACATCCTTTCCCAGAAAGGGGCCTTCGTGCTGGCACCCAACTACCACGGCAGCACGGGATACGGCGAGAACAGTATCGATTTTGCCTCCTCCATACAGGACGGTGAGTTCTACGGCCTGGTGATCGAGGATATTGAGAACGGCATGGAGAGGTTGATAGAGCTGGGCATGGTCGACGAGAACCTTTTGGGAACCATGGGATGGTCCTGTGGCTCGATAATATCCAACGCGCTGATCGTGCACGATCAGAGGTTCAAGGTTGCCTCCTGCGGCGCCGGCGGGGCTGAGTGGGTGTCCGAGTGGGGCGGGTCGATGTTCGGAGACACCTTCATAGAGACCCTTTTCGGCAGCGACCCCGTAGAGAACCCCGACCTCTTCAAGGATCCCGCGCAAGCACCGTTCTACGATGCCGCCAGGGTCGAGACCCCGGTTATCATGTTCCAGCCCGCCGCGGACGTAAACGTGGCCCCCGGTATGACATGGATAACCTACCGCGGCATTCAGAAACACGGCAGCGCCCCGGTGGAGCTGTACATCTTCCCCGGAGAGGGACACGTGCCCATGCTGGTGCCGCATCAGCGGCGCAAGATGGTGGAGGAACAGAAGTGGTTCGACGAGTATCTCTTCGATTAAAGGAATGAGGGGAAAACGCATAATCCTTGTCAGTCAGAGATGGCGTCGATTGCGGAGCATGATGTAAGTGCTATCTCATGGTGGGGGGAAACATGCATAATAACCGGCTGATCGGCGGATTGATCATCCTGGCGGGCGCGAGCCTGGTTATCGCCGGGTCCATACTTCCCTGGGCGAAGCTGGAGACCATGTTGGGAAGCGTGACGAAGAGCGGAACCCGGGGGGACGGCGTCATCACCCTGATCGCGGGGGTCATAATCCTGGTGATGGGGATACTGGTGCTTGCCGTGGAGAAATACAGATTCGCGCTTGCCCTGGCCGCCATCGGAGGCTTCGGTTGCTCGCTAGTGGCCATCATCGACCTGGTGGATCTCGCCAACCGTACTGCGGGGGTCAATTCGGAATTCGCGTCGGTCAAGGCGGGCGCGGGAATATACCTGGTCCTTGCCGCCGGGCTGGTGGTAATCTCAGGTGTGGTAGTCGACCGCATAGGTGCACCCAAAGAGAGCGCCCAGCCGGTGGCCGCCGCACCGGTCTCGTATGCCTGCCCATACTGTGGCAACCCCGCGAAACAGACCGACAGGTTCTGCAACCACTGCGGCGCCCGGTTTCAACAGTAATGATACGCGATAGCATCTCACCATGATCTTCCCGATGGGCATCTCCGGTAGTCAACACGGGTAGTTGTTCGATCCTCAAGACCTTATTCGGGCTCTCTGAAGGGGGTCCTCTTGCTGCCCATCTTTTATACCGGGCACGGTGGTGAAGAACCTGTTGGTTCAGGGATATGCCTATGCCGGCTTGACGGGGAAGTACAATGGGGATAGTCTTGGTAAGTAAACGTTTACTCACCCTAAAACCAAGGGGAAATCCATGGCACAAAAAGCGGCTCTGACCGGGGAAGAGAGAAGGCGTTCGATCATAGAAGCCGCCAGGCCCCTCTTTGCGGAAAAAGGGTTTCACGGCACCTCCATAAGGGAGATCGCGAGGGCTGCCGACGTTTCCGAAGCCCTCATATACAAACATTTCCCAAGTAAAGAAGCATTGTACGAGGAGCTACTGGACTATACCCGCGAACTACTGAGTGTTGCGCTTGCCGGAATGGACGGACTGGAGTATGGGACTCAAACCCTCATGCTGATCGTTTTCGGCCTGGTGGAGTTGATCATGCTGGATGTACCGGGCCGCATTCCGGACCAGAAGATGCACGAGAGGTTGCTCTTCCACAGCCTTATGGGCGACACGGTTTTCGCCCGCAGCCACTTCGAGATGATGCGGGATAACTGGATGGATACGGTGAAAGCGTGTCTAGAGGCTGCGGAGGAGGCCGGAGATGTAATGGCGAGCCCCATATCGCCTGAAAACCGCATATGGTTCGTACACCATCTGGCCATGGCCCTGAACCTGTGCCATCTATCGGGAGAAGCGACCTTCGACTACGACGTATCCAGGGAGGAACTCGCGGAGCAGGCGGTCCTGTTCTGCCTGAGGGGCATCGGGATGACCGATGCGGCGATAGAGGAATATTTCGAACCCGTCGAACTACGAGCTATACTGGATCGTTTCTACGCATAGCCCACATTTGAACGATTGACCCGGACCAAACACGATAAGGAGGGGAAGAAGATGGCATTCGGTAAGTACGCGGTGGACTACGAACAGAGGGTGGACTTCGACCGCCTGAGGAAGGAGAGGCTGCAAAAAGCCAAGGACCAGATGGAGAAGGACGGCCTGGGGACCCTGGTTACCTGGGATGCTGCCAGTATCCGCTACCTCACGTCCTATTACGTCACTACGCCTACGCGGGGCGGGGAGATGACCTTCGTGGTCCTGCCGCGCAACGGAGAACCCATACTCTTCGGGGCACCTACACCCTCCGAGTTTGAGAGGCGCATGCCCTGGATGGAGGGGAGGGTAAGGTCCGGTCTGGGCGTGCCCAAGGTCACGGCAAGATCGCCTGAGGACCTGGGCATGATAGTGGGTACCGTGGGATCGATCATGGCCGAACACGGCCTGGAAAAGGAGCCGGTGGGTCTGGACGGCAGCACCCTGGAGATGTGGTATGGGCAAGCATTTGAAGGTGCGGGGTTCGAAGCGGTACACGGCAAGCCCACCCTGGATGAGGCGAGGATAATCAAGACACGGGATGAGATAGAGCTCATGCGCATAACCTGCGCCAACTCCGAGAGTGCATTCGCCGATATCGCCGACGCCATACGGCCGGGCATTCGGGAATGCGACCTGGTGGGGATAGGCATAAAGGCTTTATACGAGGAAGGCGCCGACCACACCGAGGACCTGGTCTGCTGCTCGGGCTACAACACCAACCCTTTCACCTGGTCCTTCACCGATAAGCCCATCCGTCCCGGCGACCTCATCTATATAGACGTGGACGGTTCTTGCTACATGGGTTACATGTCATGCGTCTACCGTACCTTCTGCTGCGGCAAGGCCACCCAGGAGCAGAAGGATCTTTACGAGGAGTGCCGCGCCATGCTCTACGCCGGTATAGGCGCGATCAAGGATGGTAATACCAGTTATGACGTCGTGGACCAGTGGCCGGACTCCGCCGCCTACTGGGGATTCGACAACTGGCTGGAAGTGATGCCCTACGCCGTGGGTCACGGCATCGGGCTCAGCCTGCACGAGGGACCGGGCATCTCCCCGGTGGCCAAGGCGTTAAACTTTCCGCCCGTGGAGTTCAAGGAGGGGATGACCATAGCCGTCGAGACCTGGACGGGCAAGAGGGGCGGCAAGGACGGCGTACGCCTGGAGGAGGACGTGCTGGTGACCAAGGACGGCTGCGAGATCCTCACCCGTTGGCCTATAGACGAGCTCATGGAGTGCTGGAGATAAGGGAATGGGAAGATAATGAGCGTGAATAAATCTATCGTATCTATAGTCAAGGGCGGCAACGCCGACGCGATGGTGGAGGAAGCCCTTAAGCACCTGGGCGGTGTGAGTTCTATGTTCGAGCCCGGAGCCACGGTGGTGGTCAAGCCCAACGCCGGCCACGTCTACCCGCCTGAAAGCGCGGTCAACACCAGCCCCGAGGTGGTTCGCGCCGCCATAAAGGCGCTGCGC
>JAFGDU010000141.1 GCA_016931915.1 Actinomycetota bacterium | reverse complement strand
TCGGAGGGGGGACTTGAACCCCCATGAGGAAATTCCTCACTAGGCCCTCAACCTAGCGCGTCTACCGATTCCGCCACTCCGACTCGCGCGCGGTGGAAGCGCTATTCCCGGGAAGACCGTGCGGCCAAACCGGCTTCATCGGGCTTCATCTTACGGTTCCGGAAACCAGTATATACTCTCTCCCTTCTCGGGTCTATTATCCTCGCAGCGTAGAAGATATCCTTTGATATATGGCCGTACTTGCCAATAGCTATGATGCGGTCACCGTCGTTCAAGGGCGGCGGGAAACGGAACCCGCGATAAAACCATACCCTGGTGCTCTTACCCTCGTCCTCGACCAGGTCGAAATTTATGTCAAAGGTTAATGTCTTTGACTTGCGGTTGGTACGCTTGGGCATCAGGGTTGGCAGCGGGTAGGTCGACACGTTCAGGATGATACCCTGCTTCGTGATTTTCGCCAATTCTCGCTCCTCCAACGCCCATGCGCGTATAGGCTTCCGCCTCAACGCCCTGCATACCACTTTTTTATCGACTCCGCCACTCACCGCCTTGAGGAGGATTTACTGCGCGTCGTTAGACTCCAGCAATGCGACCACCATGTCCCATACCTTGGCCGCAAGCTCTCCCTTCGGCATCATGTCGAGCTCCAACACCCTGCCATCAGCGAAAACCAGTGCTGCCTTGTTGTTATCGGAATCGAATCCCGACCCCGGTATCGAGACATCGTTCGCCACCATCAGGTCCGCGCCTTTCTCGCGCAGCTTCTTAGCGGCGTTTTCCAGCAACCCCTCCGTTTCCGCCGCGAACCCTACGACTATCTGCCCCCTCCTCCTGTCCTTGCCCAGCTCCCCGAGTATATCTGACGTGGGCACGAGTTCAAGCGTCAATCCCTCTCGTCCCTCTTTCTTGATCTTTTCTTCGCTCAGCGATACGGGCGTGAAATCGGCGACCGCTGCCGCCATGACCACGACATCGCAGTCTTTGCTTTTCTCCATTACCTCCCGCCTCATATCCGCAGCCGTTTCGACCTCGATAAGCTCGATTCCTCCCGGCGGTTCAACGGATACCGGCCCGCTTATCAACGTAACTCGAGCGCCCGCATGCCTTGCTGCTACCGCCAGCGCGTATCCCATCTTTCCACTGGAGCGATTGCCGATATAACGCACCGGATCTATAGGCTCGCGGGTCCCCCCAGCTGTGACCAGTACCTTCCTTCCACTCAGGCGTGTATCATGTCCCAGGATCTCCAGGGCGGCATCGAGTATGCGCGCTGGTTCCGTCATCCTGCCCTCTCCCTCTTCGCCGCATGCAAGCGACCCGCTTTCCGGTCCTACGACATTAACGCCCCTTCCCCGCAGGATTTCGAGATTTGCGCGCGTGGCAGTATGCCTGTACATATCCAGGTTCATCGCTGGTGCTATCAGGATGGGAGCGCGTGTCGCCAGCAGAGTCGTAGAGAGTAGGTCGTCTGCCAGTCCGTGAGCCATCTTGGCGATAATATTCGCGGTTGCCGGAGCCACTACCACCAGGTCCGCATCCCGGGCCAGTGAAATATGCTGCATGGGCGCACTTCCCTCGGCGAACATAGATACCGAAACGTTGTTGCCGGTTATTGCCCTGAAAGTCGCGGGCCCTACGAGATGCGTAGCGTGCTCGGTCATTATCACCTTGACATCGAAGCCGTGGAGGATAAACTGGCGCGACAACTCGACCGCTTTATAAGCGGCAATTCCGCCCGATACGCCAATAACAATACATTGCATAAGCAGGGAGGATAGTTCGCCAGCGCCTATTTGGCCCCGTCCTCTGGGTTTTCGAACTCCAGCTTGTCTGCGGCGATTTCCTCGAGTGCCAGGGTGAGGGATTTATTCGAAGCAGATCTTATCTGCGGTCCTGCTTCCTGCCCCAGGCCCTCTCCCAGATGACGGAAATAGTTATTGATCTGCCTCGCCCTCTTGGCAGCCGTGATAGTCAATCCGAACCTCGAATTATCGATCCATTGCAGCAGATCATCGATCCTGGTCTTCATCAACACGCGCTTGAGACCTCCTGTTTCTCCCCCCGGTTCATATCAGTGGGCTTTCTCTTTCATATATAGCACATATTTCCTCTACGGCGCGATGGAGTTGGTCATTCAACACCGCGTAATCGTAATCGTCCTTTTCTTTGTTTTCCTCAAGCGCATTACGGAGGCGTCGCTCGAGCTCGTCTCTATCCTCGGTTCCGCGCTCGCGCAGCCTCTCCTCGAGTACCTCCAGCGTGGGAGCGTAAACGAATATGGTCACCGCATCGTCTACCTTCTCCCTGACCTGCCTTGCGCCCTGTACGTCTATCTCCAGGATCACGTCACGACCTCGAGCGAGTTCCCGCTCCACCATGGTTATGGGCGTGCCGTAAAGATTCCCATGAACCTCCGCCCATTCCAGGAACATCCCCCTGCCGGCCATATCCCTGAACTCCTCGTCGTCCAGAAAATAGTACTGTACTCCCTCCGTCTCGCCCGGCCTGGGCTTCCTGGTGGTAGCGGATACCGATAGGCTTGCAGATGGGTAACGCCTCAACATCGCCTCTATCAATGTGCCTTTCCCCGCGCCTGATGGACCGGCGACGACAAAAAGACGTCCCTGGGGCATTACCTCACCTGCATGCGCATGAAACGTTGCTCTGTGGCAGGATATCTATTATCGCCCGAAGCTTGCCGCTCAGGCAAACCTGTCCTTCAAGGCTTTGATCTGCTTCGGGCCCAAACCTTTCACGCGGCGCGAGGTGCTGATGCCGATCTCCTCCATAATCTTCGCGGCACGCAGCTTTCCCACGCCCGGGACCGATTCGATGACCGATTTCACGGTCATCTTCCCATATATCTCATCGCTAGCCTTGTTCAATATGTCGCTGACTTTCAGCTGACCTGCCTTGAGCTTCTTCTTGATCTCCGCTCTTTCCTTCCTCACCTTTGCCGCTTTTTCCAAGGCTGCCTTGCGCTGTTCGGCGGTCAATTCCGGAAGCTTTTGCTTGGCCATCATAACCCTCCTCGAGTCAAAGCTTTCCCTACAGCAATAATCTAAACTAGTATAAACCTCCTTTTACCTGCATACAAGCGTTATATATCCTTTTTAATGACCGGCGTAAAGTATACTACCCGCGTTCACGCCTGTCTTCTGCTGCCAGGCGCTTCAAGTTCCACCCCCTCTCGGCAAAGCGGGCATTCCGAAGCTTTCCAGGCAGATACTTCCAATCTGAGCAGCACGTTCTTTACTATACCGAACTCCCTGTCCCCGCCCCGCTCTATCAATGCTCCCAGGCCAACCACACTCGCCCCTGCCTCCTCCGCCAGTGCGATCAACTCCTTCACTGAGCCACCAGTCGTTATTACGTCCTCCACTATCAAGGCTCTCTCGCCAGCAACTAGTTGCTGTCCGCGGCGCAGGGCGAGCCTGCCCTCGGTCCTCTCGGTGAAAAGCATGCGCTTGCTCAAGGCCATGGCGACCATGTAGCCTATTATGATCCCACCCAGAGCCGGGCTGATCACGACGTCGACCTCCTGCGGCTGGAACCCCTTGGCCAACTCATCCGCCATGCTCTCCGCCAGGTGCGGATGCATCAGGACCTTGGCGCACTGTATGTACGTATCGCTATGCAATCCCGAGGTAAGGAGAAAATGGCCATGCTGCACCGCCCCCTCTTTCTCGAATATCTCGAGTACCTCCCACTGGTTCACTCCAACTTACCTCCTACTCCTCTCCTTTATCGTTCAGCCATCACCCGCAAATACCCTTCCTCCGGATAAGCGCCACGGCTTTTCACGTCTTCGTTGCTTGATAAAGGATTCAAACCCCCTCCGGCAACCCTGCCGCTCTTCTGATCTCGCGCAAGGCCTCGGCAGGATCCGCATGTGCTGTCACCGGCCTGCCCACGACGAGGTAATCGGCGCCCGCGGAAAGAGCCACCGCCGGAGACGCCGTCCGCACCTGGTCTTGAGCTTCCGCGTCTTGCAGGCGGATGCCGGGCGTTACCAGAACAGCATCCGAGCCCACGCAAGCCCTGATGCCGGGGACCTCGCGGGCCGAGGCCACGAACCCGTGCAGCCCGCATCCCAGACCCATCCTTGCAAGGGAGATCACCGTGTCAGCCGCGCTCCCAGACCAGCCTATCTCGGCAACGGCAGTGTCGTCCAGGCTGGTGAGCACCGTAACCCCCAGCACGAGGGGCGTGGCGACACCCATGGCATCCGCCTCGCTTTCCGCTGCATCCAAAGAGGCCTCGAGCATGCCCCGCCCTCCGCTGATATGAACGGTAAGCATGCTCGCCCCCCTTCTTACCAGACCCTTTACCGCGCCGCTCACGGTGTTCGGTATATCGTTAAACTTGAGATCCGCGAATATCCTGAAGCCCATCTCTTTCAGCTCGTCCAGGATGCGAGGGCCCATGCGGGTATATGCCTCCAGGCCCACTTTCACCGTATCCACCCTACCCTGCAGGCTCCCGGCTATGCGCAAGAGCTTGTCTCGTTCGTCCACATCGAGGGCTACGATTATGGGATCCCTGTCCTCACTCATCCCGACCTGCCTCCTCACGTACCATGTCAACCAGATGCGCCGCAGAACTCATCCCCTTGCGCGCTAGGAAGGACCCCATGCCATCCAGGATCTGTTTCGGAGCTCGGGGGTGCGTGAAGTTTAACGTTCCCACGGCTATGGCGTCGGCGCCGACCATCATCATCTCCACTGCGTCCTGCCAGGACCAGATCCCACCCATGCCGATGATGGGCACATCCACGGTCCCTGCAACTTCCCAGACCATCCCCACGGCTATGGGATGCATCGCTGGACCGGAAAGACCCCCGGTCACATTCCCCAGGCGCGGCTTTGCATGTTCAATATCCACGGCCATCGCCGGGAAGGTATTGATCAGGCTGAGTCCGTCCGCCCCTGCCGAGACGAGAACCTCAGCGGTATGAGCGATATCCGCACAACGCGGCGTCAACTTGACGTACAAGGGGATGTCTATCTCTTTCTTCACTTTCTCCACCAATCCAGCGGCTACGCGTGCATCGGCCGAGAAATGAATTCCTCCTTTTTTCACGTTGGGGCAGGATATGTTCAATTCAAGCGCGGCAGCCATGCCGGAGCGGGAGACCTCTCTTGCCACCTCCACGTATTCCTCCTGGCTGAAACCGGCCACGTTCACCCACACGGGAAGGTCAAACCCGGACAACCACGACAGGTCATCCTCGAGGAAGCGCTCCAGGCCGGGGTTCTCCAGCCCAATCGAGTTGAGCATGCCGGAGGGCGTCTCCCACAGGCGCGGCGGCTTGTTCCCGGGACAGGGCGCAAGCGTAACCGACTTGGTCATCAGGCCGCCCAACTCCTCGAGATCAAGCCACTCCGCGTACTCCCGGCCGTTTCCAAACGTGCCCGAACAGACCAGCAAGGGGTTTCTCATCTCGATACCGGTAAGCTCGACTCTCAGATCTCCCCGTTTATCCTCTGCCAATCCAACTCCCTTCCATCGAACACCGGTCCGTCCCTGCATACCGTGAGATAGCCGCCTGCCGGCGAGGCAGCCGGAACCACGCATCCCCTGCATGCTCCTATACCACATGCCATGCGTTCCTCCATACATACCTGCAGGTCGGCCATGGTTCCCCTAGCGTTGATTTCGGCAAGACCAGCCAGCATCCCTCTCGGCCCGCACGCATATATAAAGTCGTACTCCCGCGCTCCTTTCGCCAGGAAACAATCGAGCACACTCCCCCTGTATCCCAGGCTCCCGTCCATCGTCGCCATATGCAGATCGAATTCGCCAGCGAGCTTCGCATCCAGACCTCCGCATTCCTCCTCCCCGTCAACCCCCCAGAAAACGGTCGTATCCTCGCCATATTCCAGCAGTCGCGAAGCCAGGAATCGCATGGTCGCCATGCCCGTACCTCCCGCTATGAGCGCATGCCTTCCGCGCCCCTTTACGGTGAATCCCCTTCCCAGGGGACCCAGTAGATCGATCTCGTATCCGACATCCACGGCACACAGCCAGGCAGACCCGGCACCGACCTCTCGCACCAGGAGCGATACCGTGCCATGCCGCACGCCGTAAAGGCTATATGGGCGCCTCAGGATAAGCCCGGGACCCTCACAGCAGACATGTACGAACTGCCCGGGTTCGGCCGTAAAGTCCGCGCTCGCCTCCATTACGACCTCGACGAAGCAGCCGTATCGCCTCCTCGCGAGCACCTTCACCTCGTGATGGCCGGACAAGTCTCAGCCTCCCATGATCTCGTGCCTGGGACGGCAGTATCCGTCCAGGGGCATTACCTCCCAGGCCGGCGGGTCAGCCTGGCGCATACCTCTCGCCAGCGCCAGGGCAACCTCCATGTTGGTCATACACGGTATACCGTGGCGCACCGATGCAGCCCGGATGTAAAAACCGTCGGAGTGGGGATATTTCCCGCGCGGTATGTTGACCACCAGTCCCACCTGTCCGTTGCGTATGAGGTCGAGGATGTTCGGCCTGCCTTCACGCAATTTGTTTACCGCCTCCACCTCGATGCCCGCCGCGGCCAGTGCGTGGGCCGTGCCCCGCGTCGCCTTGAGGATGTAGCCTGCCTCCAGCAGCTCTCTCGCCAGCAGAAGTGCGCGCCTCTTGTCGCGATTGGCTACACTCAGCAGCGCAACTCCTCCCGGTTGCGGTCTGAGGCCCTGACTCCATAGCGCTTTTGCGATAGCCACGCCTGGATCGCTCGCCACCCCCATCACGGCCCCCGTAGAGCGGCGGCGCGGTGAGGGCAGGATGTCGGACTCGGCTATCATCCCGAAGGGTATGAGCGGCGCCCTTACGGAGCTGCAAGATCCCCGGGCACTCTCCACCTCGAAGTCCCTGCCGGCCAGCGCCAGTACGCCATATGAAGCCAGCGATAACGCCGAGGCGCGCTCGAGGAATGGCAGGCTTGCAGAGGGACCCGGCGACAGGCTCCACAAGTTGATATCGCCGTTATTCACGTGGATGCGCATGGAGAGATTCCCACTCCATCCCAGGGCATCCATGGTCTCCCGTGCCAGGTCGAGCGCTCTTTGTGACTGCTCCGAAGTCAGATAGCAGGGGGGATAAACGGCCAGTCCATCCGTAGAATATATTCCCGCCGCATCTACCTGCTCCCAGAGGAGAACGGCGTGTCCACCGGAATAGGCGACTGCTTCCACCTGAACCTCCTGGGCTTCCTCTCTCACAGGCCGCCACAGTATATCCCCCTCGTGTTCATGCAAGAGATCCCGCCCCTCCTCGGGCGTGTAGACGAGGTAATGTAACGATCTGCCGCCTGCCTCCTCCACCGTCGCCAGCAGAGGGTAGACCGCCCTCGCCAGCATCTTTTCTCCCTCTTCTAGCCCTTTACTGGTACTGAAATCGACGAGCTTGATGCCGGATTCCCGCGCCTTCAGCAGAGACATCCCGAGACTGACCCCCCCCAGCAGCGTCTGCAATCCCCATACCTCCACGCCCGCATCGGCCATCTCCACGGCAAGGTTCATCGCGGTCCGGCCGCCGTAATGAGCCGTCAGGCGGTCCACGCTGGTTGCCGATACAGCGCTCGTCACCGCGCCGGTATCCAGGGGGCCCAGGAAAACCGCGTCCGCCTCCTGCGATGCGAGCAGGGCAAAGCCTGGATCTGGGGTGTAGAGGACGGCCCTCTCGTTCTCGCCTTTCCATTTTCTCAGCGCACGCATGCAGTTGACGTTCGCCTCGTAGCCGCCCCCGGGGCCGTCGTTATCAGCGGCCAGGAACATGACCCCGCCGCCCGTGTCTTTAAGCTCGGGCCGTGCTTTGTAGTAAGCGACCACCGGCACCAGGCTGACCGCGTCGGGAGCACCCATGCTCCACGAGGCTTTCCTTGCAGAGGATCTCATCAGACCCGCGAGGGCTTCCACCGTTTCCCCCGCCGCATCCATATCCCCCACACCCCTGGTAAGACCTGCCATGGCACTGGCTGCCGCCCCGCGCAGATCGCCGCCCCGGAAGAGCTTGCGCCCCATCGACCTGCAACCCAGTGCCAGGTATCCCTCCGCCTCCCGTTCCGCGTGATAAGCGGGGAGGCTCGTGACCACGGTTGTGCCCTCGCACGGCTTACTCTCGAGTGCGATGCACTCCCCCGGCAGGCTTTCCCCCATCACCATATCGATGTGGGCGCTCAGCAGATCAGCTCCCGTAGCCGTTTCCAGCAGGGGCATAGTCCGCCAAGGTCCGGGGTTAATATCTATCACGTACAGTGCTTCCCATCCGGGCGCTGCGGCCAGTTTGATCTCCACCAGCCCGCACAGGTCAAGTGCCTCCACCACCTTGCGTGCCATCTCCCGCAGCGCGTATTCGCCCTCCCGGCCCGAACACCGCGGCGGGCAGACCAGCACGGCATCCTCGTCGTGCTTCGGCATCGGTTCCACCTGTTCGATAACCCCTGGTATACAGATCGAGCCCTCGCTATCCCTCATCGCCACGACTATGTACTTGTGCCAGCCGATGAGGGCATCCTCGATCAGCACCTCTCCGGTCAGGCTTTCGCGCATGGCTTCCTCCAGCAGTTCGGGATAATCCTCGAGGTTGTACACCAGCCCGGATCCCCAACCACCACACGAGAAGTTGGGCCTGACCACGAGGGGGAAACCGAGCCTGTCCGCGGCCTCCTGCCCCTCCCTCACGCTCTCCGCAGCCTGGAAGGCGGGGTTTGCTATGCCATTCGCCTCGAGCGACTCGCGCAGAAGCGAGCGGTCGCCACACAGCCAGAGCGTACGATCGTCGACATCGGCGACCCGGACGCCGTGCGATTCGTTCCAGCTATCGCTGGCGAGTTTCATGGCCAGCGTCCAGCCCCTTCTTCCTCCCATGCCATACCATATGGAGAAGACATCGTTGCTCTCCACGATGCGCGTGACGACCTCGCTGGCTGCAGGCTCCATGAAAAGATCTCCTTCCCCGCCCCCCAAATCCATCATGGTGGCGGGGTTGTCCTCGAGCGCCAGCACCCGCATGCCCGCATCCCGCAGCCGCCTGCAGCCCCTTGCCGCCGCGTACTGCAGAAAAGGCCCCTGGGCCAGCGTTACGGGTCCGGGTCCGATCACCAGCACGTTTCCCATATGTTCCCCCATTTCAAGCACTCTCCGCCTCTGCCAGCTGGTAAGCCATCTTGCCGTTCTTCAAAGTGCAGCGTATCCTGCCCTTTACCCGCCGCCCGTGGAAGGGGCAATTGCGCCCCTTGGAGGCAAAGCGCCTGGCATCCAGGGTCCATTCGTTCTCCAGGTCCAGGAGAACCAGGTCGGCACGGGCGCCCTCCACGATCCCGGCCCCGTACTCCGGCGGCTGCATTCCCATTACCCTGGCGGGACCGCTAGTCAGCATCTCTATCAGGCGCATCAGCTCCAGTTCCCCCGCCAGGACCAGCTCGCTGTAGAGCACGGGGAAAGAACTCTCCATCCCCACCATACCGAACGGCGCGTAATCGAACTCCACCTCCTTGTCCTCCACGGTGTGGGGCGCATGGTCGGTGGCTATGGCATCTATGGTGCCGTCGTGCAATGCCTCGCGTAGGGCCTTGACGTCATTGAGGGTACGCAGCGGCGGGTTCACCTTGAACACCGTGTCGTATCCCGAGATGTCCATCTCGCTCAATAGAAGATGGTGAGGCGTTGCCTCGGCCGTGACCCTGACGCCACGCTTCTTGGCTTCCCTCAGCATGCGTAGAGAGCGTTCCGTGCTCAGGTGAGCCAGGTGGAGGCGGCAGCCCGTCTCCTCCGCCAGCAGGATATCGCGGGCGACCATCACCTCCTCGGCCAGGGCGGGGATCCCGCGCAAACCCATCTCGGTGGAGACCGTACCCTCGTTGACCTGGCCTCCCCGCGAGAGGGATTGCTCTTCAGCATGTGAGATAATCAGCCCGTCGAATACCTGCACATACTCCATGGCCATGCGCATGAGCCCCGAATCCCCTATCCCGCTTCCATCATCCGAAAACGCCCTCACCCGCGCCTCGCTTGCGTGCATCAGAGCCATCTCGGCGAGCTCCCTGCCTTCCCTGCCCCTCGATATGCAGCCTACCGGGAACAGGTCGGCCAACGCCAGGTCTCTTGCTTTTGCCGCTACGCCCTCCACCACGGCGGCGTTATCCAGCGGAGGTCGTGTATTGGGCATGCAGCATACCGCGGTGTAACCTCCCCGCAAGGCTGCCTCCAGCCCGCTTGCGAGGGTCTCCGCATCCTCGCCTCCCGGCTCGCGCAGATGGGCATGGATCTCCAGGAATCCAGGCGCAAGCACCATCCCCTGCGCCTCTATGGTCTCGCGACCTTCCACCTGCAGCTCCCTGGCAACCGCGGCGATGCGTCCTCTCGATATCAGTACGTCCATCGTCCCGCCGCAACCGCCGAAGGGGTCCATTATCCTCGCGTTCCTGATGAGCAGTTCAGGCAACCTTCTCACCTCCCTCGGAGCCCCCGAGAAGTAGAAAGAGAACCGCCATGCGTATCGCCACACCCGCCGTGACCTGCGCGGTAATCGCAGCGTGGGGAGCTTCAGCGACATCTGCGGCTATCTCCACGCCGCGGTTCATGGGGCCGGGGTGCATCACCACCACTTCAGGCCTGGCCTTGCCAAGGCGCCGCGCGTCAAGCTGGTACAGGTGCGTATATTCCTCCAGGGAGGGGAATCGTCCCTCCTTCTGCCTCTCCTTCTGTATGCGCAGCATATAGAGGATGTCGCAGCGAGGTATCACGGCGTCGAAATCGTAGCAGACCTCCACGCCCTCGATTTCGGCCGCGGGCAGAAGCGTAGGCGGCGCCACCGCCAGCACCTGCATCCCCATGGCACGGCAGGCTTTGATGCCGGAACGCGCGACGCGGGAGTGGAGGATGTCCCCCACGAAGGCGACGGTCCTGCCCTCCAACTCCCCCAACCTCTCCTGCATGGTGAGGAGATCCAGCAACGCCTGTGTGGGATGGGCGTGCATGCCGTCCCCGGCGTTGAGGATGGCCGCCTCCAGCCACTGGCGCAGGAGCCAGGGGGCGCCCGCCACCGGGTGCCTGACCACAACGGCGTCCACGCCCATGGCTTCCAGGGTAAGCGCCGTATCCTTGAGACCCTCCCCTTTCTCCACGCTGGAAGCCGTGGCGCTGAAGTTCAGCACGTCGGCGCTGAGCCTCTTCGCTGCCACCTCGAAGGACAAGCGCGTGCGCGTGGATGGTTCGTAGAAGAGGTTTACAACCGTCTTACCCCGCAGTGACGGCACTTTCTTTATGGGCCTTTTGAGCACCTCCGCAAAAGAGCGCGCCGTGTCCAGTATCCGCCCCATATCCTCACGGCTCAGATCGTCTACGTCCAGCAGGTGCCTTTTCTCAGCCAAGATCACCCTCCTCTCCCATGCCGGGAAACATCAAGGCGAGACCTTCCCGGGACATGCGCGGCCACACGGCGCGCAAGCCTCACAACGGCGCACGCGCAAGAAAAAAGCCCGTCTCTCGACGGGCTTATGTCTCCTCGTACCCGATATAAACGCCATCCTCTCCATCCACCTCCTCCAGGGCGACCCTTACCTTCTCACCCTCGGAAGTAGGGATGTTCTTGCCGACATAATCTGCCCTGATGGGCAATTCGCGGTGTCCGCGGTCGACCAGCACAGCAAGCTGTATCGATGCCGGGCGCCCGAAATCGATGATCGCGTCCATAGCGGAACGTACGCTGCGTCCCGTGTAGAGAACATCATCGACGATGACCACGTTCTTGCCCTCGATATCGCCCGGCAGGTGGGTCTCTTTCACCACCGGCTGGCTCATGGTATGCAGGTCATCCCGGTACAATGTTATGTCAAGCCTGCCCACGGGTACCTCTACGCCCTCAATTCCCGAGACCGCTCGTGCTATGCGCAGCGACAGCGGCACCCCGCGCGTCCTGATGCCCACGACCACCACGTCCCCGGCCCCCTTGTTGTTCTCTACTATCTCGTGGGAGATGCGCTGGACGGCGCGCCTTATGTCGGCTTCCTCCATGACCTTTACCCGCTCTTTGAACGTCATTCCCATACCTCCGGCGTAAAAAAGCCTCCCTGCGGCCGGCGCAAGAAGGCTCCGATCTCATCTTTATACTTTCCCTTGCCAGCCTCGCAGGACTGAATTAAAGGTCTCCCCCAGAATAGCACCCAGCCATGCCCCAGGGCAACATATAACATGTTGTGTTCAATCTCTGTTACATTCCCCTTCGGCCCACGGATCTTTCCATGATCCGGGTACGGGTGAGTTCTTTAATGTTCTCCGCTGCGGGTGCAATACCGCCGGCGGCATCTACCGGGCGCCGTCCCGCTACCCATCTTGCGCGCGTCCATGCAGCCCCTTGTCCCTGACGAGCTTCCCCAGTACGCCGTTGATGAATTTTCCCGAGTCCTCGGTGGAAAAAGTCTTCGCCAGCTCGAGGTATTCGTTTATGGTGACGTTGGCGGGTATGTCGCGGCGGTAGAGCAACTCGCCGAAGCCCAGCCTCAGGAGGTTGCGGTCGATCATGGGCATGCGTTCCAGCGACCAGCGATCGGCATAGGAGGCGATCAGGCCATCTATCTCCTCCCGCTTTTCCAGAAATATCTCGACTAGTTCCAGCGAGAAATCCGGGACGCTTTCGGGATACTCGAGGCTGGCCGACCCGAACGACACCAGCTCCTCGATGTCCGCGCTGTTCCCGAGGAGGAGTTTCACGTGCTCCAGGGAAATGTCCGGTATCTCCTGCGGCGGCGCCGGCTCCTCGTCGATGCCCTCCCGGAGCATGCGATTGAGCTCAGCGATCGCCTTTTGAGGGTCGTCCCCGCTCAGGTCTATCTGGTACAGGATGTCGCAGGCCAGCATGCGGGCCAGCGTTCGCCTGCTCAAGGACTTGGGCTTGTCCACCTAGAGGGCGTTCACCCCCACCACATTCACGTTCACCTCAACCACATCCCATCCGGTCATGGCCGCTACCATCTCCTTCAGGGAACCCTGGATCTCCATTGCCAGCTGCATGAATTCCTTGCCGTATTCCATGTTCACGTCGATCTCGAGGGCGATCTTGCCCTGGTCGACCTCGGCCTTTATGCCCCTGCTGAGGTTCTTGCGTTTCCTCGCGTCTTCGGGATGCTCGATACGTATACCGATCCCGGACACTCCCTCTATCCCCGCAAGGGCTATTCCGGCGATGAGCTCGGGAATGCCCTGTCGCATCTTATAAGAACCGGCATCCAACATCCCGTTCAGTCCACCCTTTCCACGTACTCGCCGCTGCGCGTATCCACCTTAATCCTGCTGCCCGCATCTATGAACAGCGGCACGTTGACCACGAGACCGCTCTCGAGCGTAGCCGGCTTGCTCCCCCCGCTGGCGGTATCGCCTTTAACCCCTGGGGCTGTATCCGTCACCTCCATCTCCACGAAGACCGGCGGCTCCACGCCCACCGCTTTCCCCTCGTATAGAGATATCTCCACCTGCGTGCCCTCGAGGAGGAAAGTGGCCGCCTCGCCGACCTCATCCTCGCTCACCGGCATCTGCTCGTACGTCTCGGTGTCCATGAAAATGAAGTTCGTGCCCTCGCGGTAGAGAAACTGCATCCTGCGCTTGTCAAGTATCGCCAGTTCGACCTTCTCTCCCGCCCGGAACGTCTTCTCCACAACGGCACCCGTCTTGAGGTTCTTGAGCCGCGTGCGCACAAATGCGCCTCCCTTACCCGGCTTCACGTGCTGGAAGTAGACGATGTTGTAGAGAACGTCGTCCATCTCTATGGTCATACCGTTCCTGAAATCGGCGGTCGTTATCATGACTGCTCTCTCCTGTCCTTTTCTTTAAGCTTGCGAAAATCATTTTAGCATAGCTCCGGTTCCCGCTTTCGATACAGTTGCGATATCTCCGAAGTTATCGCCAGGGTGTACGGAGAGACAAACTTGGGTGGAACTGACCGGCGCCTGGGTCGAGGTGGGGGCTGCGCCGTTTTCCTCCATGCGGCCCGGAATACGATACTCTGCGTTTGAGATTAATAACCGCCGGGATCGAGGGTGCGCGGCAGGGTGGTCAAAAGCTCCGCTCCCTGAGACGTCACGAGCAGCATGTCCTCTACCCTTACACCCCCTACGCCGCTGAGATAGATGCCGGGCTCGTTGGTGATCACCATGCCTTCCTCGAGCACGTCCCGGCTGGTCTTCCCCACGTATGGCCGCTCGTGCACCTCCAGCCCCACTCCATGGCCCAGACCATGGCCGAAGGCATCGCCGAGGCCGGCCTCCTCGATGACCTCCCGCGCTGCCCGGTCGACGTCACGCGCCCTCACGCCCGGCCGGATCTTCTCCATCGCCCGCTCCTGGGCCTCCAGCACCAGTAAGTGGGCTTTCCTCACTGCATCCGGGACCCTGCCGAAAGCTACCGTACGCGTGGCATCCGTACAGTATCCCTCGTACATAACGCCCCAATCGATCACCGCAGCCCCCCGCAGCCTCCGCCTTGACGGGCTTGCATGCACCAAGGCCCCCCGGAGCCCGCTCGCAACGATGGTCTCGAACGCGGGGCCTTCCGCTCCTTTCCTGCGGGCCACCGTATCGACCGCCAGGGCAAGGTCCGTTTCTGTCGTGTTTCTTTCTACCTCTCTCAAGGCATCCCTGAAAGCCTCTTCGGCTATCCTTATGCCCTTACGTATCTTCTCCAGCTCCAAACGGCTCTTACGCGCTCTCAACAGCGTCAGAGAGCGCTTCAGGGGTACAAAGCTGGCTTTCCCCTTGAGATAGCGCCGCAGCGACATGGTACCCTTATAGGATAGAAACTCGGGGTCGAAGCCGATCCTTAATAGCCCGTCGTCTCCCAGTGTTTTCAGCAGGCTCTTCTCGGGCCCGGTCTCGTATACGATCGTTTTCAGGCCTACGATCTCACGTGCCGATTGCTCGCGGTAACGGAAGTCGGTGAGGAACAGGCCCCGCCTGGGCAAGAGAAGCACCATGCCGCTCGAGCCGGTGAAGCCGCAGAGATAGCGGATGTCGGGCAGATGGGTAACGAGGACCCCGTCGAGGTTCTCGTGGCGCATCTGCTCTCTGTATGCGCGCCGCCTTGCTGTATACTCGTCTTTGAGCCGCGCCTCACCTGCAGACATGATCTATCACCTTGCGGCAGATCCCTCTCAACGTCGTTCCTCTCGCAGTCCTTATCCCCTTGCTCCATGCAATCTCAATTATGCTTCTCTCCCGTATATGGTCAATCCTCCCCCTCAAGGCTCATTGCAGCGCGATCCGCCCCCATAAAAAAGGGAGCCCCCCGGTGGAGCTCCCTTCGCTGTTCTCGTTACTCTGTCTTCCGCTACCGTCTTTCCTACTTCTCCTTCCACGACTTGACCGTGAAGGGGATGCGGAAGGCCTCGCCGAGAACCGAGGGGTTTTTGTAGTGGATCGAATACTCGTGCGGACCCCACTTGAAAGCATCTTCGTAAGAATTGATCTGGATGTCTCCCCTGGCGGTTATCTGCCCGTTGAGGTTGCGGAACCATCCCATCTCGTACTCCACGCTGATTGGGCTGGTAACGGGGTCATAGTACTCGTCCGCCGCGTAGATGAAGAAACTGTCGCTGTCGTCAAGCGCTACGTTGAAGTTGGTATCGTAGGTGACCTTTCCGCCGGCGATGATCTGGAACTCCGCGTCTCCGGCTCCCTGGCGCCGCAACTCCTCCTGCAGGGTGACGTTTCCGGTGGCCACCATCACCGCCTTGCAGTCTACGGGGATATCGACGGTGCCGATCCCCAGGTCGCCCTCAACGAAGATGACGTAGAGGCTCGAGCTGTAAGCCCCCGCTCCGAGGTCGAAGTCCGGCACGCTCGCCTCCCGGTAGTGGTCCTGACCGTCGGTATCCTCCTGCTGCTTGGCCAGCTCGCGGTAGTAGTCGAAGTCGCATTTCGGCAGCAGTACCTCGACGTACGCTGTGGGCGGCTCCGGCTCGCCAGCCGAGGGGACAGCAAGCTGCGACAGTGCGGGCGTCTTCGCGCCTGATATATCTACGGTACCGCCGATGGTGGGCCCGTCCGCGGTGTTATCCCTCGCATCGCCGGTAATAGTGATGTCCGTCGATCCAGACTCCTCCAGGGACATATTACCCAGGGAAAAGAGGCCGGTTCCCGGCGGATCCAGCCCGAGGACGGCGCCTGAGACCTTTACGGGAGCAGAAGAGATAAATCCGTCCTGAGCATAGATATCCATGCGACCCCTGGAATAGGCGCTTCCGCCGACGTTTACCCTGCTCGTCGCGAACGCGCCGCTGATATTATCGAGGTCTATCCAGCCGTCGGCGTATATGTTCCCCCCTACGCTGTTGGCGAGGGTCCCCGCGGCGCCGAGGCGGCTGTACATGGTTACGTTGTTCCCATAGATATCTCCCGCCACCACGTATCCACTCGGGCTGACGCAACCTATGCTGAATTGATGAGAGATGTTCACGTCTCCGCCCGCCTGGATGTCTCCTCCGACGCGGTTGTACAGAAGCCCCAGCACAGTCCCCTCCGCGTAGAGATCGATATCCCCCGCGGCATAGATGCTGCCGTTGATGTCGTGCCTCAGGTTTCCCCCGAAGAACAGATCCGAGGTGATCTCCACGTCCTCGCCGCAGTAAATCGTGCCGTCTATATCCATGGTGGGACTGCCGGCTACGATGGCATCGTTTTCCGCGTAGACGTCATGGTTGGACCTTATGGTGCCGCTGATGTGCGTGTTGCAGTTCCCCAGTACGCCGACATGGTTGTACAGCCTCACCCCCAAATCGTAGTCGCGCAGCCTGCCGTAGGAGTTGATATCGCCGACGACCTCTATATTGCCGCCGTTGAGGAACATGAGCCTGCTCTCCAGCTTCACTCCGCCGCCGACATCTCCTGGACCGGTGAGTATCCCGCTGTACATATCGCCCAGTATCCTGAAATTCGAGGACGCGAAGGCCACGTTGCGTTCCACGGCGACGATATCGCCGTACTCGGTAACCACGTCTCCCTGGAGCTCGAATTCGGTTCCGGCCATGAGCTTGGCGGCGTTGTCCAGGACTATGTCCTGGCCGGCGTAAACGTTACCGTCTATGAGGATCCCTCCCACGTCCGCTACGTCCAGGTCACCCAGGAGGTTTATATCTATGCTCCCCTCCTTGGAGAATAGCACGTAGTCGAGGGCGCTGTAGTACCTCCCCCCGGCGAAGGTTATTACCTCTTCCAGAGTGCGGTAGAAGGTACGATCGACGCCCTCAATCTCCGCCGTGTATTCCCCTTGAGAGGTGACCAACCAGTCGTAGGGGTCGCCGTCTCCCGTTTTGGGGTCCTTGACCACGCTGACGCTGAACTGACCTTTCCCGTCCCACATCGTGCCGGTGATAGGCGTCTCGGGGGGAGTAGAGTCATCTATGTCCCCGGCGGCGAGCATGGCGTGAACGGTATCCAGGCCGGCTTCCGCCGTAGTCTGCGCCCGCGAAGACGGGGTGACGCCCTCGGCGCTGCGCAGCGCGTAGGCCGTGTAGAGCAGCACCATCGCGCCCAATATCCCTACGACCATAATGGTGAATATCACGAAGATAAGCGCGAAGCCGCCCTCTCCCTCCGTGTTTCCCGCACCCGCGCCCGTGCCGAGAACACTCGCTCCCGATCTCTTTGTTGCTGGTCGCATTATCTTCATCACCAACCACTCCCCGCCATTTACCATGTCAAGCGGCTTCTTCACCGTTTTTACTTCCTTATCCTTACCATGGTCTCCATGGAATCAGTCATCACGTTGTCGCTCGAGGTCAACGTCATGGTCACTACGATCTTTATCAGGGCAATAGAGTTCAATGCGCTGCTCGGGCTGTCTAGAAGGCTGCCGGTGGAATCGTAGTAGCTGAACTGCAGGCCGGTTACGTTGCTCGCGATGACCTTGTTGTCTGCTTCGCTCAGGGCACCGATATTGATACGTTGGATTATCTCCTCGCCCTGGCGCAGGAACTGCACGTTGTAGAGATTTGCGTCACCCGTGATGTAAGAGGTGAAAACAACGCTCTCGCTCTGGGCGTCTGTGAAGGAGTTCGCCGTTCTCAACTGGTCGACCATCGTGGAGCCCGTCTCCCTCAACTCCTGGCTTATATCGGCTTTCATCGAATATACGGACCCGGCCGTGATATTCGCGTCCAGGAGGTTGAACGCAGCGTAGACGATGAGCGCAAGGATGATGAAGGCGATGATCAACTCGACCAGCGTGAAGCCCTCTTCCCTGTCCACAGCCCTCGCCCTCGTGATCAGCTCTTTCACCCTCGTTTCACCGCCTTATCCCTCTGAGCGGAAGTAGAACCTGTTTATATACTTGACCGAAGAATCCCCAGTGGTATTGTTCTTGATCTCCATATCCACGTATCCGCCCTCGTCGGGCCCGGAGAATTTCTTCATGGTCTCGTCCATGACCACAAACACCAGAGCATTCGCGCGGTCGCACTGTACCGTTATACTGGACCAGGTCGCCTTGAATAGAGGGAACTTGGGCGGCAGGTCATTCTTGGCAATACAACTTATGTCGATAGTGCCGTCCTTGTTGAACCCCATGCCGCGCAGCTCCACGAAGTACATCTCGCCCTCGGTCTTGTAGTTGATGGTGTCGTGGTTGGGGTCGTTCTCCCAGGCCCAGGCCATGGAGCCGCTGCCCTCGGTGGACGTCTGCCATGCGCTCCAGTCTCCCCACACTCCCGCATCGTCGCAGCCCCTGTAGCGGCTGGTGATCCTCACCGACCATGGCTCTCCGGAGGCGGGCACCCCTTGCGTCAGCAGGACGGGGGTCCCGTACTCCACGTCGACAAAGCTCTGGTAGGTCACGCCTCCGATCGCGTCGGTGTAGCCGCTGTCCGTCAGCAGAGCCGGCTGCGACATCACGTAGAGCTCCCAATCCCCGATATCGCAGTCGACCAGGTTGAGCTCGCAGGTCAGCAGCGTGCCGTCCGCCGAGGCCGCGGGATCGCTCATCGCTTCCGTGGCAAGCCAGTCGTTGAGCGGGTCGGCAACTTCCTTGATCATCACGTCGACATAGGTCCCCGCCAGGGAATCGACGTCGAAGCATTCTCCCACCACGCTCAAGCCCACTCCATAGTAGTTCTGCCATGGCCCGAGGGTGTCGTAGGAGTAGGAATATATGATGGGCGCCGGCGCGCGTACGTCGAACGCGGGCTGCAGGACATTGCCGAAACCGTTGCTGTTGCGCACGTAGAGCCAGTACATCCCGCGCTCCGTCTCCTCCACGCTGGGAGCGAAATCGAAGGTGGCCCGCAGGGTTTCAGTATCGATTATATCAACCGCCAGCGCCTCCACCTCGTTGTCGCCGACGGGCGGGTCGACGCCCGTGTCCCCGCCCAATCCGAGCTTTATATCGGAGGGAGCGATAAGGTTATCGAAGTTGAATCCCTTTATCTCCAGGGTATAGGGGTAACTGCGGTCGTCGTACCCGAAGTGGCGCGGCGATGCCGTGAGCGGCGTCGCCTCGTAGACGTAGGCCTGGTTCAACGCCGGCGGACCCTCCAGGTAGTAATACGGCCCGGCATCGAGCTCGAAGTAGGTGTTCCCCGGCACGTCTATGGAGGGAGTGGCACGGTCCATGCAGTTGATCATGCGTATTTTGTAATTACCGCCTATGTGCCCGGTGAAATCGAATGAAGCCGTAACCGTCAGCCCCGTCTGATAACCATCGCTGGCCGAGGGGTTGATGGCCAGATCAGCGGCCTCGATGACATCGATGGGTATGCCGTTCTCCTCCACGGTGTGGATGAGCTGCAGCACCGCTCCGACGCCGGGGTTGGGATATTCGCCGGTGACGAAACTCATGACGTAGTCGAGGTCGGTAAAGGTCAGCTCCTCGTTCGTCGAGCTCTCCTCTCCCTGCTTGTCGCCGTCTGAGTCCGTAAACCCGGAGTTTAGTTCGTCATACACCGGCACGGGGTATTCCACGATAAAGGCGTTGTTCTTCACCGATATGATATGGTTGACCACCAGCCAGGCGTGCCAATGTCCGGGCATGCGGTAGTCGGGACCCCACGGCTCCTCGTCTCCATTGTCGTCAGCGAGGTCGATAAGCCCCTCGAGATATTTCTCGCTGCCTTCTTCGCCATAGGTCAGAGTAACTCCCGATACCGGCAGCACCTGGATATCTGTATCCTCCACCCTTACCATCTTCAGGTCGACGAGTCCTCCGTCGAGGTCGGACTGCGTGAAGCCCTCACCGTAGGCGCGGATGGTTATATTGTTCTCGTCATGCGGCGCGCTTATGCAATCCCCATAGCTGTTATACCTGGTGCCGAGCTTGGCGGTATCCGCGGAGACGTTGATCACCCTGTCTATGTAGACATTCGCTACCACGTCCGTGGGCGAGGCATACAGCTGAGTGTTGGTATAGAACCGTCCGCTTTCCGTGGTTACCTTGACCTCGTACAGGATGAGCGTGAGGGGTTTTCCGCTATTTGATTTGGGACGATCGTAGCCGTAAAGTGCCATGGGCTCCCAGTCATTAGCCATCACGGTTGCGTTCGCGCCGTCCTCGAGCGACATGCCCGAAACGATCTCCTCGTCAATGTACGATATCTTCAGCGTAACCTCGAATTCCGGATAAGGCTCTGCGCCGCTCGGCTTCATGACCACATCCGGCGCGTCACTCCATGAGTTGTTGTTTTCCGGAGTTCGAGCTCCCCAGTAGAAATCGTCGAGGTCCAGAGGGGTAGTGATGTTATCCTCGGTATGGGGCACGTAGAACGGCATATTCCTGACCTGCTCTGCATAGAGCTGCAGGCATTCCGAGGAGATGTTGATGTCGTAAGCGGCCTTTGATACGAGGAACGCGCCGTCGAACATGCCCACCATGGGGAATACGGCTAAGACAAGTATCAGACCCGCAACCAAGACCTCCGCCAGGGAGAAGCCCCCCTCTCCACTCAAGGCCGATCTGATTCTCTTGACCATTCTCACTGCCATCTCCTCCTTCGCACCCCGGCTTCCCCCCTCTATCACATAGAGGTGGTTACCTCTCCCCTGTCGTTAATGCTGACCGTTATCGTCCTGCCGGCTACGACTAACGTCACGCTCATGTCCCCCCCCTCAGGTACGGGGTTGACCGTGACCAGCGACCCTTCCCTGTTGAAGAAAAGTGTTACCGAGGACTGCACGGACGCCGATCCATCGGCCATTTTCACCCAGTAGTGGCCGCTGCCGTCGCTTTCCGAGCTCATTCCGACGGGGGGAGGTTCGGTAGGGGTGTCGTTGACGAACTCGTCCAGACCGTCAGGGTATACTCTGTAGATCGCGCTCATGTTCTTGTGTGCGCCCCCGTTGTCCCAGAACGCCAGGTAAACGCCGACCCCCTCCTCGAGTGCGATATTGTATGCTCTCTCCATCATGGCCTCGGCCTCGGTCTCGGCGCTCTTTAAGGCCAGATTATTGCTGGTATTCGCGTAGCTCAACGAGATGATGCCGAGCGCTACCCCGATGAGGATGACGACTATAGCCAGCTCGACCACTGTAAAGCCGTTTTCCCGATGTATTGATCTCATTCCAGCTCGCTCCCGGTTCTGCAATGCTCTTTCAACATCTCCTGCCCCCATCCTCCTTACCGCCCTCTGCAACGCCTCGTGAGCAACAAGACATCTGCCACCCGTATCCGCTTACTTGTTCCATCGATTGATCCCGAAAATATCTTAACCCCTTTTCAAGTACTTAATTGTAAAATAGCTGCAAACTATGTTACGACAATGTTACATAAGCATGTTGAACAGGCTTTTTATAGCATCCGGCTAAGTGAGTGATGCGCGGTTTTCGTCACCCCTGGGAGGCTTCTATGATTCCCAGCATGGCTTCCATGGCAAGTTCGTATCCCAACGCGCCCAGACCGGCTATAACACCCCTCGCTGCCGGAGAGACCACCGAACGGGCCCTCCATTCCTCCCTGGCATATATATTAGATAGGTGCAGCTCGATGGCGGGGATCTCTGAGCCCATGAGCGCGTCATGCAGGGAATAACTGTAATGGGTCAGCGCACCGGGGTTTATTATGAGGCCATTGGCCCTCCCCGACAGTCCCTGTATGAAATCTATGATCGCTCCCTCGTGATTGCTCTGGAAGAATTCGATCTCAACGCCCCTTTCTTCCGCTATATGTTGCAGGCGCTCTCTCACCTCCGCCCAGGTGACCCGCCCATATATCGAGGGCTCCCTGGAACCCAGGAGATTCAGGTTCGGTCCGTTGAGCACAACGATCAGAGACATCGTCTAATCTCCCTTCATATCGCGCATGATATCCGCCACCGCCCGCATTATCAGTGCTTCCCCCGGTGATTCCACGAGTCGCGGTTCCTGCGGTTCCTGCAGAAGCACGAATCTCATCACGTGTCCCTTTTTCTTGTCGCTTTGCATGGCGTTTACGATCCTGCCTGCATCCAGATCCCGCGGAAAAACCACATCCTTGAGGATGGGCATCAGCACGCATCGATGGTATTCATGCAGGCCCTCTCCAGCCAGGCCGCACAGCTCCGACAACCTGGCCGCCATCAGCATCCCGATGCCGACCGCCTCTCCATGGCGCAGGTGGATGTATGCTGTCGCTGTTTCAAGCGCGTGTCCGAAGGTATGCCCGTAATTGAGCATCGCCCTTTTGCCTGTGAGATCGCGTTCATCAACCGTCACTACATCCGCTTTGTGCGCGACACATGCAGCGATCACGCCGTCGAGCTCCTCTGCGTTCTCCGGCAGGCCATCATGCCACTTTCCTATCTTCTGCAGCATGATCTCGTCGTAGAGAAGGCCGTACTTCGCTATCTCGACCATGCCTCCACGCAATTCCCTCTCCGGCAATGTCCCCAGCACGCCGACGTCGCTCAATACAGCCTGCGGTTGGTAGAACGTCCCCACGGCGTTCTTCGCGCCCTTAAGATCGACCCCTACCTTCCCTCCTACACTCGAATCCACCATGGCCATGAGCGTGGTCGGCACTTGCAGCAACCTCGTACCTCTCATATATGTCGCTGCCAGGAAACCCGCCAAGTCACCCACGACACCACCGCCGAAAGCAACTACCAGGCCTTCCCTGTTGATACCTGAGGCCAAAAAAACCTCGTACCCATCCTCGACGGTCGAAAGGTTTTTGTTCTCCTCCCCCTCGGCAAATAGATACTGAAAGACGCCGTTTTCTCCACCGCATATGGGGTAAATCGCTTCGATCAACCTCTTGCCATGAAGTCCCATGATCGAGGCGTGACTCACAACCGCCACCGACGTCGGTCTTATCCTGCCTATCAGGTCAGGCAGTTCGTTCTCGTAGAGATCCCTCCCTATCAGAACCGGATATTCTCCTACAGAAGATCTGATACGTATCTCAGCCATCTCTCCGCTAACTCCTCAGCCAACTCCTGCGGGCTTGCAGCGTCAGCCTCTACGACCTCATGCGCCGCCTCAAGGTATCTTCTGCTCCTCTCGTGCATCAAAACCCGCACCTTTTCATCCAAGTCTCCCTCTGCAATTAGCGGACGGCAGTCGCTCCCGCTCAAACGTTCTACCGCCCGCTCGGGTGAGATACGCAGAAGGAATACCCGGCAACTCCTGCGCAATATATCGACGTTGGTACGGTCGAGGACCAACCCGCCCCCACACGAGAGCACTTTACTGCCGCTACGCAATACCCCTTGCAGCGCAGCACCTTCACGTTCCCTGAACCCTTCCTCCCCCTCGACTGCGAATATCTCGTTTATACTCATGCCTGCCTCAGAGGCGATTACTTCGTCCAGGTCAACGAATTCCATGTGCAGATATCGAGCCAGTAGATATCCGACCGTACTCTTGCCGGACCCCATAAACCCGATCAATGCAACATTCTTTATAGCTTCCGCGTCCATAATCAATATCCGACGGCTGATGGCTCCCGTAATCAGAACCGCATCTGTTCCTTGATTATCGCTGCAAAACGCGACCGTACTTCCTCCATGTTGTCTCCACCCGTTTTTTCCAGTAGCGCGTCTGCCAGAACGAAGGCTACCATCGATTCCGCGATGACTGCCGCTGCCGGCACGGCGCACACGTCCGATCGCTCAACCGCTGCTTTCACCCTCTCCTTGCTCACCAGGTCTATAGAATCAAGCGGGTGGGCCAGCGTTGGGATGGGCTTCATGGCGGCGCGCAATACGAGCACCTCGCCATTGGTGATACCCCCCTCTATTCCGCCTGCGCGATTGCTCAGGTGGTAGAATCCCTCATCTTCGCCATGCGAAATAATATCCGCAGCATCTGATCCCCTTACACTCGACAGCTTGAAACCGCCCCCGATCTCCACTCCCTTGACTGCCTGTATGGACATGACCGCAGCCGCCAGCCGCCCATCGAGGCGGCGGTCCCAGTGCACGTGGCTGCCAAGTCCGGCCGGCAGACCATATGCCAGAACCTCGAATACGCCGCCGAGCGAATCGCCCTCTTCGCGCGTGCGATCTACCTCTTCCCTCATGCGTCGCGAAACATCCTCATCGAGACAGCGCATAGGGTCGGCGTCCACGGCCATTATTCTCTTCCTTTCGGGGATAGGCATGTGCCCAGATCCTCCAACCCCCCCTATGGCGACAACATGTGAGCCAATCGCTATCTCCAACTCAGTTAGTATTCTCTTCGCCAGCGAACCGGCGCAGACCCTGCCTACGGTCTCTCGCGCGGAAGCCCTCTCCAGGATGTCCCTTACGTCACGCGTGCCGTACTTCAAAGCCCCCGCCATGTCGGCATGCCCCGGTCTCAACATGGTCAGGGCATCGACATCCGGTATCTTCTCCCGTGACATCGTCTGCTTCCACTTTGCGTACTCTGCGTTCATCACCCTTATCGCTACGGGGCTGCCCAGAGTCATCCCGTTTCTGATGCCGCTCAATATCTCGGCCTTGTCGGACTCCAGCCTCATGCGTTCGCCCCTGCCATAGCCAAGTCTTCTCCGCGCCAACTCCCCCCCGATATCCGAAGCACCCACCGGAACCCCGTATGGCATTCCCTCAACAATCGTGACTATCCCTATCCCGTGCGACTCCCCGGCATCAAGAAATCTCAACATGTCCGTTCACCCTCATAAAACCCTGTATTCCATGCATCAAATCAAAAAGGGCGGCTGCTAGCCGCCCTCCATATCCCTCACTTCAACTAGATCTTTCTCAGCTGTCCAACCTCAAGATCGTACGTCTCATCCCCGCAAAGGACTCTCACCGTCCGTTCATTTACAATCTCCTGCACCATGAACACTTCGGCAAACTCGCTGCCCGCCTTCAGTTTATCATAGGTGACATCGTTTACCTTGATATCCACGTACAATATGCCCCTTATCTCGTAAATCTCCTCCACCATTGCCACGCGTTGAACGCCCGTTGTAACCGGTAACGTACTCGTCGGTGTCGACGATACGGGTGCTGTTGTAGACCCTTCCTGTTCGAACTCGTAATCCGGGAAGCCAAGCATCTGCCATTCCTTACTGGACAGGGTGCCATCCTCATCCCTGAGATCGCCAACTTCACCCATGAGGGGATAGAAGGGATCGTTCAACACCCAGATCTCGACGTATGGTATCTCTCCGGTCTGCTGGTCCATCTCCTCCATATGGATCTGAAAATTCTGTTCGACCACCCTTGCTGTCAGGCCCTCTGTATCTATCTCGAGCTGGGATCTTTCCGACAACATAGCCTGTGATAGCGTGGTATCGTTCTTGCCTGAAGCCCCGGGGTTGGCGGCCATGACGAGGACCGTAAGAATGACCAGCGCAATAGCCATGCCCGTGAGCAGGCGTACGCGCTGAACCGGTACTTCCTTGCGACCATCAACGGCCCTTTTTCCTTTAGCATCTCTCTGGTCGTCGCTTCTCATGACAACTCCCGTCTGATGATTACGTCATTACACGTGGCTGCCCTAGACACCTTGCTGCACTAATTCTTCGATCCCCTGGTTCGTGGTGAAGAACGCTTTGAAAGTTAACGTGATCTGCAGATAGGGCAGGCCGCTATCATCTTGTATCAAGTTCAAGTACACTACTTTTACCGACCTCGGCAGTCTCTCCACGTGGTTAAAGAACTCGATCAGGTTGAAGTAGCGACCATTTAAGATGACATCACATGTCACCGTATAGAAATCCTGATAGGCTATGGGGACAGACGGCGTGAACGAGAAGAAATCGAGCCCTGCCTCCTCAGCTGCATAGTCAATCTGTTGGATAATATCGGCTAGCTCTACGTTCTGAGGCATGCGCTCCTCGAGCACGTCGATCTGCCGCAGAAACTGCTCGGGGTCCTTATCGTACTGCCTCAGCTGGTTCAAACGATTGGTCTCCGCCAAGATTTGCGTCTCTACATTATCTATATCTGTCTGTACATCGCTTACCTGGTTCTTCTTGGGGAATACGACAAGTACGAGAGCGAGAACCAGGATGATGACGCATATCAGGAAGCACAGAATCAGCCATATACTGGCACTGGCCTTTATCTTCATCATCCACCACCTCCCGCCGGAGCCGCTCCCGTCTCCGCACTGAGCCCGCTCCAGATGGCGTTCTCCGCGTTCCAGTTTGCGTTTATAGTGAACTTGATTGCCCAGTCGGAATATGACTCCGGCTCTAACTCGAAGACGCCCGGTTGGGTCTCAACCAATACGTTCCTCGACTCGCTGATTGGGCTCTGAGTGGAGTTATCGATCCACAGGTTGCTCCATTCCTCCATGTTGTGCAATCTGACGAAGAACTCTGCTACTTTGGGGTGACCGCGGAAATAGTAGTAGTAAGGGTATGCGTCAAGGAATCCCTTGGCCTTGAAGTCACTAGCCCTGGGCAACCATGTCTGTATACACAACCACGCAGGGGTTGCGAAACCCTCGATAATTATCGGGGAGCCGGCGGACGTTGTCGCCTGTCCGCCTGCCCCGGCAATTGCCTCTAATGGCTGCGCATCTATGGTCATCGACGTGAGCCATATGGCTGGAGCTTTCGGATTTGATGCTGTCGCGAGGCCTTCGGGAACGTACATGGCCAGGTCGTTCAGCATCTGTGCCCAGGCCACACGGCCCAGGTTTGCCTGGTTATACATGCCCTGAAGCGTCTGCAATTGCTGCTGCTGCTCTTCATAAACCTTCATCCCCTGGGTCTGTCTCTGAAGATCCTCCAGCTCCTGTTGCTTCTCGCGCAACGTATCCTCTTTGCCCGATTTCTGCGCGCTGAAGAGCATGAATAGTGCCACGATGACCACAATGGTCACCACTCCCATGAGGATAATCCAAGGAACGAGTCGCGGTCGTGCGACTTTTTCCCTTACTTCGGGTGGCAACAGGTTTATGCGGGTCATTCCACTACCTCCCGGAGCGCCAGACCGATACTGACCGCTACCGACGGTTCGATCTCAGCCAGTTCCTCTGCGGTATATGGCAATTTACCAATCTGAAGATTCTGGAAAGGCTTCCCCAGCTCCACGGGTAGTCTCAGACCTTTGCCCATCTCCTGCATGAGGTCGATGGTTGCCGACCCACTACCCGAGAGAATAACCTTGCTGAATGTCCTTTCCTGGGTCTGCGCGATGTAGTAATCGATCGATCGTCTTATCTCTCCTACGAAATTGAATATTTCCTGCTGCAATACTTTGTTGGCCTCCTCGTTAACGAGCCTTCCGCGTCGCAGCGCATCCGCTTCTTCCCATTCCATGTCCAGGCGGTTGACGATGGCTTTTACGAAATCGTCACCCCCCCTGAGAAGAAATCTTGCGAAACGCGGTATATTATCCTTGAGTATCGCGATATTCGTCATGCCGGCACCCACATTTACCAGGCAGACGGCCTCACTCTCCTCATATCCAGCCTGTAAGGCGGCTAAAGGTATGAGCGAGCGCGGCACGGCAAATGCCTTCAGGTCTATTGCGGCAGTCCCCAGTCCTGCCGCTTTCAGAACCTCGATGAAGCTCTGGATCATATCCTTGTGGGCTGCAACCAGGAGCACGGTCAGCATACGCTCCTCATCCGCGGTCATGAATTCCTCGATGATGTCAAAATCGAGGATGGCATCCTCTATGGGGATGGGTATAAACTCCTGTACCTGAAAGCGGAGCGCGCTGTCGAGTTCCTCTTTCTCCATATATGGCAGCTCTATGGGACGGACGATCACCCGCTGATTGGCTATTCCCAGAATAGCCGATCTCTCCTTTATCCCGGTGATCCCCCACAATTCCTTCAGCGCCTCTGCCAGTGTGACACCGTCCTCGACCTCGCCATCCCGTATTACTCCCTCCGGGATATGGACGATCCCCAGGTTTGAAAGTACGGGCTCGCCCTTACCGATGCTTACCTCCGCTACTTTCACTGTGTTGGTGCTGATGTCCAGACCGACGGCTAGATTAGCTTTCTTAGGGCTCATTTCATTTCCCCCGCTCAGGACTTATCCGGTCTTTGCGTTCCCCTTGACAGGTAATCATTGACGTCGCTTTCCTTGATACGATAATTCTTCCCAACTCTGATCGCCGGTATCTGCCCACTCTTGACCAGACGATAAACCGTCATATTGGATACCCTCAAAATGTTGGCGACTTCGTTTACCGTTAGCAACTTGTTGCTGAACCTATCACCCAACAACGATCCTCCAGTCAACAACGACCTCTGTCTCGACAGCTCATACCTAACATTACCCGACTTAATGTGCCAATATATTACATCGCCAACATCTTCAACCAACTTTAGCATTATTTAAATCTTTTCCGCATCCGTAAGAATAGTATACAATTTCAACCATAATTGTCAACAGTTCACTATTTTAACGCTCTTGTGGGTTGTTTTTGTGAGGCCAGACCGTAATGTCTGGTATACAGCGCTCTGTTATGATTCTCTTCGTATATTCTTCACCTTACTGTACGATACCTTTTTGTATACCGCCAGTAAATCAGTATCCATTCGGGTCGCTAACCTTGACTCGAGAACTGCGAGATCAGTGAGAATATCGGCATGTACAATGCAATAACGATCGTTCCAACCACTACACCGAGAAATACTATCATCAACGGCTCCAGGAGGGACGTAAGGCTTTCCACCGTTGCTGAAACCTCGGAATCGTAGAAATCCGATACCTTGTTCAGCATGGTATCGAGTGCACCCGTTTCCTCGCCGATGGCTAGCATCTGCGTTACCATGGGCGGGAAGAGCGGGCTCTGGCCCAGCGGCCTGGCGATCGAATCGCCCTCTTTAACTCCCGAGCGTACGCTATCGACGGCCTCTGCGACAAGCACGTTGCCCACCGTTTTCGATGTGATCTCCAGTGCCTGCAGGATCGGAACGCCGCTTGCTACCAGGGTGCCCAGGGTCCTGGAGAAACGCGAGAGCGACATCTTGTGAAAAAGCGAACCAAAGACAGGGAGCTTGAGTTTAAAGGCATCCAGCTTCCTCCGCCCGTTCGGCGTCTTCAGCCATCTGCGCAGGAAAACGACCCCGACGATGATGGCAATGATCACGAGCGCTCCCATCCAGCTCACCAGGAAGTGGCTGATCTGCATGATGATCTTGGTCAGGAAGGGAAGCTCTGCTCCGATATCGTTGAACATGCTTTCGAACGTGGGAACGACGAAAACCAACATCACGATCAGTAGAAGAATTGAGATCGCGAACATGGCAACCGGATAGGTAAGTGCTGACTTTATACGCCTCCTGATCTCGTCCTCGCTCTCCAGGGTTGTCGCAATACGCAACAGCACGTCGTCGAGGACACCACCTATCTCTCCCGCCTTAACCATACTGGAATACAGCTCTTTAAAAACCTCCGGGTGCTTTGCCAGGGCCTCCGACAGGGATCTACCCATCTCCACCTCGTGCTGGACATCGACCACGATTTCCGTGAGCACTGGGCTTTCCGTCTGCTCCGAGAGGATATTCAGGCATTTTACGAGCGGCAGGCCTGCGTTGATCATGGTCGCAAACTGTCTGGTGAAAACGGTTATGTCCTTGCCTTTTACCTTGGGCTTGAAGATGTGTAATTCTTTCTTGCGTAAAGAGACACGCTCCTCTTCGACGCCGATGACGAAATACCCCATCTCCCGAAGCCGTTGCGATACACTGGCTTCGTTATCTGCTTCAAGCTTGCCAGAGATCACCTTCCCCTGTCGGTCTCTTACCCGGTAAGAATAGGTGTGAGCCACGGCTCGCTCTCCTTTACTCACTGCCTCTGATATTCTCTAAAGCGCTGACATTATTTTACATATATAACATGTATAACTATAGTGTCAATATTTCACTCTTTCAACAGCAAAGAATGCGTATGCTCTATAATATATCGTTCGTATGGGCAGATTCCTTTATCACCATTATGTTGTTGAGGCACGCGCTGCATGTGAGTACCATAATCTGCCATATGATCGACCTCTAACCTATGAGTCTTTCCATCTCATCCCGGCTGCTGCAGCGTCCAATCGCCACCTCGTAAGAGATGATCCCTCTCTTGAAAAGAGCGGCTATCGAATGGTCCATGGTCTGCATCTTATATTGGCCTCCCGCCTGCATGGCGGAGTATATCTGATGGGCTTTCGCCTCACGTATAAGATTGCGTATGGCCGATGTCGCCACCATTACCTCGACCGCTGGAATACGCGCCTGCCCATCCTTGGTCGGCAGGAGTTGCTGGGTAACGATAGCCTGTATGGTCGATGCCAGCTGCATGCGCACCTGCTGCTGCTGATAAGTGGGGAAAACGTCTATGATGCGGTCGATGGTCTGGGGGGCATCCTGGGTGTGCAGGGTTGCGAACACCAGGTGCCCCGTCTCCGCCGCGGTCAATGCAGTGGATATGGTCTCCAGGTCTCTCATCTCTCCCACCAGGATCACGTCAGGATCCTGGCGCAGCACGTACTTGAGAGCGTTTGAGAAGGAATGAGTATCTCCTCCGACCTCCCTCTGATTGACGATACACTTCTTATGTACGTGGAGGAACTCGATGGGATCTTCAACGGTAATAATATGGAGGTTGCGGCTCTCGTTGATGATATTGATCATCGCCGCCAGGCTGGTTGATTTACCCTGGCCCGTTGGTCCGGTAACGAGTATGAATCCGCGTGGCAACATGCAGAAGTCCTGCAGAACCTGTGGTAGATGCAATTCCTCCACGGTCTTAATGCGGTAAGGGATGATTCGGAATGCGGCTCCGATGCTGTTCCTCTGAAAATATGCGTTCACGCGGAAGCGCGCGCTCCCGGGCACGGAGTATGAGAGGTCGTATTCCAGGTTGCTCTCCAGCTGCTCCCTCTGTCTTGCGGTGAGAATGCTGTAGACCATGTCACGGGTATCGTTTGAGGTAAGGCGCGCGTATTCCTCGAGCCTGACCAGAACTCCGTTGATGCGCATGACCGGCGGAGCCCCGACGGTGAGATGCAGGTCCGAAGCCCCTCGCACCAGGACTTCCTCCAGCAGTTCGTTAATATCAAGGTTTCCAGCCAAGTCCCTTTCCTCCTCTCATATCACTACTGCGATCTGCGGTATCGCCTGCCGCCACAATGCTCACCTCAACTCGCCTCAAACCCAGCCTGGGGCATCACGATCGCTGTCACCAACCCTTTGCGGCCTTCGTTGGATTTCCTCCCTGTCTGGATATCGGATTCCAGGCCCATTCTATTTACCTCTGCTTCTCCACAGACCGGTCACATGATAACCCTCAGTACCTCTTCGATGGAAGTGAGCCCCTCTTTCACCTTAATAAATCCCTCTTCACGCATGGTTCTCATCCCTTCCGACCTCGCCGTTTCAGCGATCTCAACGTGCGGAGCGTTCCTGGCCACCAGGTGCTCGATGCTCTCTGAAACCTCTAGAACCTCGTAGATGCCGACCCTGCCCTTGAAACCGGTGTTATTACATGCGGGGCAACCGCGAGGACGATAAAGGATCTTCTCCCCTCCATTATCCAAGTTGAATCTGACTTTTTGCAGAAAATCCGGGTCAGGCTCGTAAGCTTCCTTGCACCTCTCACATAGCTTCCTAGCCAGTCTTTGCGAACTCACGCAATCAACCGCAGAGGCGATGAGGAACGGCTCTATCCCCATCTCCAGGAGGCGGGTAAGAGCGCTTGGCGCATCGTTTGTATGCAGAGTCGACAAGACCAGGTGACCGGTGAGCGCAGATTCTATAGCGATCTGTGCCGACTCCGGATCGCGGATCTCACCGATCATGACGATATCGGGGTCGCAGCGCAGTATGGAACGTAGTGCGGCGCTGAAGGTCAGACCCGCCTTGTAATGGACCTGTACCTGGTTTATCAAGGGAAGCCTGTACTCCACGGGGTCCTCTACGGTGATGATATTATGCCTGATGCTGTTCAGGACGTTAAGGGTGGCATATAGCGTGGTGGTCTTGCCGCTTCCCGTAGGACCCGTGACCATTATGGTCCCGTAAGGCTTGTGAAAACTGCGAGAGTATATTTCCAGGACATCCTCGCTGAAACCCAGCTCCTCCAGACTCATCAGCGAGGCTCCTTTATCCAGGATACGCATCACGACTTTCTCTCCGTGGATCGTTGGCAGAGACGCGACGCGGATATCGATGGGCTTGCCCCTGATGTCAACCGAGGCCCTGCCGTCCTGCGGGACCCGTTTCTCGGCGATGTTCATGTCGGCCATGACCTTGATTCTCGCAACTACCCCGGAGTGTATCTGCTTGGGATTCCTCCTTATCTCGTGCAATACGCCGTCGATGCGGAAGCGTATGCGTACGTCGTTCTCCATGGGTTCGATGTGCACGTCGCTGGCTCGATCGTTAACCCCTTCGGAGATAAGCAGGTTCACGTACTTGACGATGGGAGCGTCATCAGCATCGGCTTCTTCCCCTACTTCGACTTTCTCGCCCTCGATTTCCTCCGTGGAAAGGTCCACATCGGATCCCGAATGGCAGTAGCGGTTTATCGCCGCTACGATATCCTCCTTGGTAGCTACCATCGGCTCTATCTGCATCCCCGTCATGATGCGTATATCGTCGAGTGCAAAAACGTTGGTCGGATCCGCCATGGCGACCATCAGGCGGTCGCCGTTGAAACCCACCGGGATGAGGTTGTAGCGCCTCGCGATTTCCGCGTCTATGAGTGATGTAGCCGAGATATCCACGTCAAGGTTGGCAAGGTCCACATACTTTAACCCGATCTGCCTCGCCAGGATAGAGGTCAGGGCCCCTTCGCTGACCATCTTCATATCTATGAGCACCCGGCCCAGGGATTCCCCGGTCTCGTTCTGGCGTGCAAGTGCCTGCTCGAGCTGTTCTTCGGAGATGATCCTGTTCTTTATAAGTATCTGGCCCAGCTTTTCTTTTTTGGGTTTCTGCATCTCATCTAACCCCGTCCGTTCCGTGCGGATACGTCGATGCGATAAGCCTCGCGCATCTCATGCAGGGGTGCTTCGCGTCCGGTCCACAAGGCAAACGATGCCGCCGCCTGATGGAGAAGCATGCCCTCTCCATCAGCCGTTTTGGCTCCACGTGCCGATGCTGCTCCCATAAAGGCCGTCCCCCGCGTTGCATACTTCAGGTCTATCGCCCACTTATCCGCCGTAAAGTCCCCGTAATCCAGCGGCAGCTCGCTTTCGTCGCGACTCGCTAGAGGAGTGCAGTTCACCACAAGGCTGCACTCCCTCAATATCCGCGAGCCCTCGCGGTCGAACTTCCTTAATGATATCTCGGTTGCAGGGGTTGCCCTCTTTAACAAGGCTGCCAACTCCAATGCCCGTTCCCGGGAGCGATTCATCACGAATATCCTCGCGGCACCTTCCTCGGCAAGTGCAAGCGCTACGGCACGAGCCGCCCCTCCGGCTCCGACCAGAAGGACGGAGGATTCAGCCGGCTTAACTCCTGCTTCGCGTAGAAACGCATTGAATCCCTCCACGTCCGTATTGTAGCCGAGCATGCGGCCACCGGTGCACACGACCGTATTCACGCTTGCGAGCGTCGCGGCAGCCCCCCTGAGCTCGTTCATGTAGCCGGCCATCTCCACCTTGTGGGGTATGGTAACGTTGAAGCCCTTGAAGCCGAGGGCACGCAATCCCCGAACGGCGTGTTCCAATTCACCGGGAGAGACACGTAGCGGTAAGTATAGCCAGTTCATATCGAGGCTCTTGAGTGCGGCGTTGTGGATCGCCGGCGATAAGGTATAGTCGATGCCGTGACCGACTATCCCTATCATTTGCGTCTCCCCGTTTATGCGCAATTCACACCTCCATGGGAGGAGGAACGGTCGGATGGCTTCCAGGGAACCGTGATATCTTTCCTTCCCCTTCAAGTGCCAGCACCGCATCCCCAAGATATGTCAGGCGACCCATAAACGATTTCCTGTGCAAAGTAAGATTATCGTATCCTTACACGTTCTCTCCGAGCAGGGGGTCGGCCTGGTAGAGCCTTATTTGTCGAGGGTCTTCAGGATATCGTAGAGCAATCCCAGAAGCACTTTTTTGACATCTTCCTTCTCCATGGCGTTGCAGGGAATGATCTGGATATCACCATCGACGCTCAGTTCCTGCCTTATCTGCTCGACAGCATCGGTGGTATCTTCATCCGGTATCCTGGTGGCTCCTATTACGTATGGTGCGTCTGAGAGGGTAGCGAAGAACTCCAGGATGCGCTTTCCCTCCGTATACGTCTCAGGGCGGCTTGCATCCAGCATGAGGATAAAGCCGAGCATGCCCTCGGAAAGGATCTGCCACATGAAATCGAAACGTTCCTGTCCCGGTGTGCCGAAAAGATAGAGCACTATGTCCTTGGATATGGTGATCCTGCCGAAGTCCATTGCTACGGTCGTCTCGGCCTTCACCCTGCGCGTAGAGTCAGATATGGCTCTTTCAGTCGAGACTATGGATATCTCGCTGATGCTTTTTATAAAGGTCGTCTTACCCGCGCTGAAGGGGCCCGTAACAACGATTTTGAAGGATCGCAACTGGTATTACACTCCTTACAATCTCTTTATGCCGTCTATAATGCGCATGATTATACTCTTAGTCACCGCCTTGTCCCTTTTCACCTTCGGAACAGGCTTGCCCTTATCTATTTCCTCCACTTCCCCTTCTTCTCCTTTCGGCTTCACCGGGATTTTGATCTTCTTGGTTGGCTGCGGCACGGACACTCCCGTCAGTTCGGCCAGCTCTCTTTCCAGCGAATAGCTGCCCATGTCGAACCCTCCGGGTTCCTCCTCTGCAGCCACACCAATGCTTTCGCCAGGACCTGCCCCTACACCTATCGGTTCACCGCCTGGCGGTGCCTGCGCGGCCTCGGGGATCACCTCGGGCTGCGGCGGCTCCTGCGGCGGTATCTCCACCTCACTCGGCATGGCCGGCTGG